>JADLDC010000030.1 GCA_020846885.1 Acidobacteriota bacterium
GAATCTTTATGTAGAATTTAGGTTTTTCGGCTTTCGGGAGAATCCCGCTGTGCCGTGCGGGAGATAACTTAAGATGAGTTACGCAATTATCAGAACAGGCGGAAAGCAGTTTCCGGTCGAATCCGGCCAGAGCATTCGCGTGCCTTCGATCGACGGCGAGGCCGGCTCGAAGGTCGATATTGAGGCGTTGGTGCTCGGCGAAGGGAAAAATGCAAAGGTCGGCGGCGGAGCGACCGTCTCCGCGACGATCGTGGGCCACGGCCGAGGCGACAAGGTCATTGTCTTCAAAAAGAAGCGCCGCAAGCAGTACAAAAGAAAGCAGGGTCACAGGCAAGGATTTACTGAGATCAAGATAGAAAAGATCTAGGAGATTTGCGGTCTTCAACTTGATTTGCGATCGCCTGGCGGTCAGTTTTCAATCGAAGATCGAAAATTCAATATGGCACATAAGAAAGGTGTAGGTTCATCAAGGAACGGCCGTGATTCGAATGCTCAACGGCTTGGTTTAAAGAAATTCGGCGGCCAGCGCGTGCTTGGCGGCAATATCCTTGCCCGTCAGCGTGGGACCAAATGGAAGCCGGGCAATAATGTTGGACGCGGCAAGGACGACACGCTGTTTGCTCTTATCGAAGGCTTTGTCAAATTTGAGGATAAAGGCCGCAGAGGGAAATTTATCAGCGTTTACGCTGAAGGCTCAGCCGAACTGACGCCAAAGGCTGCGTAGGATAGTTTTAGTTCAGTAGCCAAAGCCGTTGGGCCTGTTCGGGTTCAACGGCTTTGTTGTTTCTGGGTGAACATATGAACGACAGCATCAAACCGACTGAACGGACACGCGTCAAACGCCTACCCAAACGCGGCAACTATGACCGCGAGGTAATAAACGCCATCCTTGATGAGGGGTTTATTTGTCATGTAGGCTTTGTCGCCGATGGCCAGCCGTATGTCATCCCGACCGGTTACGCGCGGATCGGAAATGATCTATACATCCACGGATCAGCCGCAAGCCGGATGCTCCGCGGCATCGCCGAAGGCATAGATGTTTGCGTTACAGTCACGCAGGTGGACGGCCTCGTGCTTGCTCGGTCAGCGTTCCATCATTCGATCAATTATCGGTCTGTCGTGATACTCGGCAAAGCTGAACTCGTCGAGACGGCTGACGAAAAGAACGCAGTGCTCGAGGCATTCACCGAGCATGTCATTCCCGGCCGCTGGGCCGAGGTCCGATGGCCGAACGAATTGGAACTAAAAGCAACGACGGTTCTAAAGCTTCCTATAAACGAAGCGTCCGCAAAGATACGAACTGGCGGCCCGGTCGACGATGAAGAAGATTATGCAATGAACATTTGGGCCGGCGTTATCCCGCTTAAACTGACAAAACGTGACCCGATCCCGGACGACCGGCTTGCCGATAGCATCGCTATTCCCGCTCACGTTATCAACTACGACCGGTGAACTGAAACGGGTGTCGGCCCGAAACACAGAGGGGTGTGGTATTTTTCGCGGGGTTTTCCGCATTAGGGTGTAAAAATGCCCGGTCTATTTGGCATTTTCGCAAAATTGGCGATTCGTGCCCTTTGATAGATTAACTAATACTTCCCGGCTGCCTGGCACAGTATTTGATGATCAAACAATTCGGCGCTATTGACAAAATCGTCGATTCATCGCAAATTCCTTAATGTATGCTCAAGCGTGTCGCTGCACTACTTTTTATATTCGCCATCGCCGGGCAGATCTATGCCGGGGTTTGCGGATGTATCAGCGGCGACAACGAACCGGGGCATTCGTGCTGCAAACGCGACAGGGCAGACGGTGATTCGCTGCGGGGGAAGAGTTGCTGCGATGCTGACTGTGTCATTGGTTCGGCTGACAAACTGGCTCAGGACCGAACCAAGCCCGCACCGCAGATACAATTTCAAGCCCTAAAGATCTCCGCACTCCTCCCGACGTTCACGTTCGAACCGGCAGCGACGCTTCAGTTGCTCTCTCGACCGCGATCTGAGCGGCACCGCCTTAGATATTCACGGCCGCCTGATCTATACCTGCGCCATCACGCCTTTCTGATCTGAACAAAACCATCGCTCTCGCACTGCCGCGCCTTTTTCGGCCGGTAGTTTTGTGCGCCGTTGTGTTTCTGCATAACGGTTGGCCGCGTTCAAAGAGAAATTTACTGAGGAAAACCAAAATTATGTTAAAGACGATCCTATCAACCGCAATCGTAGTATTCACACTCTTCGCACTCTCGTGCAGTTCGGGTGCCGTTTCGGCCGGCAAGGTCATAAAGAGCGGCCCCGCCGGCAATAGCCTTACGGCAACGCTTTCAAATCAGGACGGAGTCCTCCGCAAGGGCAAGCAGGATTTTACGCTCACGTTCGCCGATGCCTCGGGTAAACCGGTCGATGTCGGGTCGGCGTCACTTAACTTTTTTATGCCGCCAATGGGATCAATGTCGGCAATGAACAACCCGGCCACCTTCACAACTACCGGCACACCCGGAGTTTATGCAGGAAAGGTCGATCTTGAGATGGCCGGCGAATGGCAAGGCCAGATCGCGTACGAAGGAGCAGTCGGCACGGGTAAGGCAACACTTACTATCACGGCCCAGTAACAACCGCTGATCGCAGGAAACGAAAAAATGATCAACTGGCTCATCGATTGGTCGATCAAGAATCGCATCATCGTTATCGCACTTTACATAGCGATCGCGATCGCTGGATATTGGGCGCTTACGCGGACGCCGATCGATGCAATTCCCGATGTTTCCGATAACCAGGTGATCGTTTTTACCGACTGGCCGGGCCGCTCGCCAAAGGAAGTAGAGGACCAGGTCACGTATCCGCTGGTTACCAATCTACAGGGGCTTGCGGGAGTGCGAACGGTGCGCGCAAGCTCAGCGTTCAGCTTCTCGATGATCAATGTGATCTTTGAGGATGATGTCGAGCTCTATTGGGCAAGAACGCGCATTCTTGAACGGCTGAACTTGGTGACGCGTCAGTTGCCCGAAGGTGTAACACCAACTCTCGGGCCTGACGCTTCCGGCCTTGGCCAGGTCTATTGGTACACGCTCGAATCCGACACGATGAGCCTGCGCGATCTGCGGACGCTGCAGGACTGGTACGTGCGCTACCAGTTGAATTCGACACCCGGCATTGCAGAGGTCGCAACAGTTGGCGGTTATGTTCAGCAATACCAGATCGAGGTCGACCCGAACCGCCTGCGGTCGGTCAACCTGTCTCTTTCCGCGGTCGTCGAGGCGGTTGAACGGTCGAACAATAACGTCGGCGGGAATGTTGTCGAACAGGCGGGCGAATGGGCGGTGGTTCGGGGCCTCGGGCTGGTTGAATCAGTGGCGGACGTCGAAAACATCGTTATCGGCGCCAATAACGGTACGCCCATCTATGTTCGCAATGTTGCGGAAGTACGGCTTGGCGACGCCTTTCGCACGGGTTCGCTAGACAAGAATGGCAAGGAAGCCGTTGGCGGCGTGGTCATCATGCGATACGGCGTCAGCGCCCTCGAGGCGATTGATGCCGTCAAGAAAAAGATCAAGGAGATAGAACCCGGCTTGCCCGAAGGTGTCCGCCTGGTCCCATTCTATGACCGTACGGATCTAATAAATCGTACGGCCGATACGCTCAAATGGGCGCTTGTCGAGGAGTTCATTCTCGTCACGCTTGTCAACCTTATCTTCCTCGCACATTTCAGGTCGATATTTATTGTCACCATACCGCTACCGATGGCGGCACTGGTCTCATTCCTGTTCATGTATTTTGCGGGAGTGACCTCGAACATAATGTCGCTCGCCGGTATCGCCATCGCGGTCTCAGATCTTGTGGACGCCGGAATTGTTGTTACCGAGAATGCCTATCGCGCGCTCGAAAAAGAGGGCCTCGACCTCGCAAACCGTGAGGACGTGTGGCGCATTATCCGCGATTCGGCCAAAATGGTCGGCCGGCCGATCTTTTCATCGATGGCCATCATCGTGGTCGCCTTTATACCTGTATTCGCGCTGACCGACCAGGAAGGCAAGCTCTTTCATCCGCTTGCGTACACAAAATCTTTTGCAATGATCGCGGCGGCCGTGATGGCGGTAACGCTTGTCCCGGTCCTCTGTGGATTTCTTCTGAAAGGAAAATTGAAACCCGAAGAGGCGAACCCGATCATGCGCGTCCTGCGACGGATTTACCAGCCGCTTCTTGAAAAGGCCCTTAGAAATCGGGCCGCAACCGTTGCGCTTGCACTGCTTTTTTTCATAGGCGCAATGGCGGCAACGACCGGTATCGGCAGCGAATTTATGCCTGCGCTCAATGAGGGCGATCTGCTCTTTATGCCCGTAACTGACCCGGGCATATCACTGGACGAAGCAACGCGGATAATGAGCCAGCAGGATGAGATCATCGCATCTTTCCCGGAGGTCGCCTGGGCGGTGGGCAAGGCCGGCAGGGCTGAAACATCTACCGATCCCGCGCCGATCAACATGAACGAAACGGTCATTCACCTCAAACCCGAAACCGAATGGCGGGACGGGATGACAAAAGAAAAATTGATCGCAGAACTCGATGCCTCGCTGCGAATGCCGGGTGTGACAAATATTTGGACACAGCCGATCATTAACCGTATCGAGATGCTTGCGACCGGAATACGGTCAGAGGTTGGCATCAAGATCTACGGAAATGACCTCGACAAACTAGAACATGTGTCCCGCCAGATCGCTGCCGTCGTTCGCGGGGTTGAAGGCGCCGCCGATGTATATCCGGAACAGATCGGCGGCGCACCCTACATCGACATCGATATTGATCGGGCGGCGGCGGCACGTTACGGCATTGATGTTGCGGCCATCCAGGAGGTGGTCGAAAAAGGTGTAGGCGAAGTGAATTTGACCTCCACTATCGAAGGGCGCAATCGGTTCCCGATCCGCGTTCGTTATGCTCCCGAATTTCGACGCACGCCCGAAGCGATCGGCCAGATCCCGGTTACATCACCGCTGGGAGCTCCTATTCCCCTTGCCCAGCTTTCCCGGATCCGAACCGTCGAGGGGCCGGCAATGATCCAAAGTGAAAACGGGCTCTTGCGCGGAACGGTCCTTTTGAATGTTCGAGGTCGTGATATCGGAAGCTTTGTCGATGAGGCCGACGCCGCGATAAAACAGCAGGTCAGCCTGCC
>JADLDC010000031.1 GCA_020846885.1 Acidobacteriota bacterium
CCCAGCAGAATGCGGAGCAGCTTGTTGTAATCAATATCTATCGAATGGAATCGGGCCGCGTGGAACAGGTTGTTGCCGTCGATAAAGACCGCAACGCGCCCGCGATGCCCAAACTTCCAGGATGAGCCAGTACTCGGATCTAACTGCATTTAAACAACCTCGCAGTAATTTTGTTCTGCAGCTATTTTGATTCCGATCGGCCGTTCAAACAGGGCGGGTCGCGGGATGTCGGGTGTAAATGTTTCCTAAATCGTGAACTAGTCTTTCACTTGGATCTTTTCGTTCAATCAAACGCAATCTTTAAGGATCAAATAAATATCAAAACCTATTCAAATGGAAACCAGTATCAAAATATGCCTGATACATAGTGTGCCTTGACGCGGGCAGAGCGTCAAGCGTTTTCGTGCGCCGGGGTTTAATGCAGGTATGTTGTTGTGCGTAAATTTGGGTTGGCAATGCCGTCCCCTGGATAACGAAATTCATTAAACAACAGACGTCCGTTTCGTGGTTCCGCTCGGCTTCGCCGCCACAAAGCGCACGGATCAAGAAACGAAACTTACGAAACATGGATCGGTCGTTGAATCCCTATGCCGGTTGAAAATTGCAGAAATCCAATACGGCCATTGAATTACGTGATAAAATCACAAGAGAACCCTCTTTCCGCAAGCAACGCGGATGCTTCGTTTGATCTTCACAGCTTGAAATGACATCGCAAACCGAGAACGCCGCGTTCAGCCGCGACGAAATGATCATGTGCAGCAAGTGCGGAAAATCCAATCCGCCGAATCGTGCTGGCTGCCTGTACTGTGGAGCGCCGCTTGATGTTCCGGAAGATCTGCGTGGATCTGTGAAATTGAACCTCCGCAAGCTTGAGAACTGGGAGAACGGATTCAATGTTGTAATTGTCGGGCGAGCGGACACGGCGGATCTCGCGTCGGCGGCCCAATACCTCAAACTGGACAATGAGCTATTCGGCCGAATGGTTGAGGCAAAAGGTCCGTTCCCGCTCGCGCGGCTCGAGTTAGAACGTGATGCCGCAGCGGCCGCAGAGCGGCTTTCGGCATTTGGATTTACCACAAAGTTGGTGCGCGATGTCGATCTGAAGATCGGAAAGCCGAATACGCGGCTGCGGAGTGTTGAGTTTAGCGGCGACAGGGTTGTATTCACGAGCTTCAATACGAGTGAGCAACGATCGCTATCAAGCGGCGAAGTTGCCCTGATCGTGATCGGGACAATTGTGGAATCGCGAAAAGAATCGGTCGAGAAGGGGCGTAAAGATAAGCGCAAGGTGCTCGCCGAATCAGCAACGACAAGCGACGATCTGGTGATCGACATTTATCCAGGCGACTCATCTCGGGGTTGGCGCGTTACAACGAAGGGCTTCGATTTTTCGACCCTCGGAAGCGAAAAGCGTCTGCTTGCAGCCCAGAATATTCAACTCTTGCTCGAGAAGCTAAAGGCATTTGCCCCGGCCGCGAAGACCGTTGATGAATACGCGCGGCTAATGGCCCTATTGACCGAGGTTTGGGATATCGAACGCGGAATAGATTTTCAGGGCCTGCGACGCACCGGTATGCTCCGGTCCGGCTTTGCCAGCGTTGCTCGGACAAGCAACCTTGAACAATTCTCGAAATATTCCAGGCTCCAGCAGAAGCTTCTGTAAGGGCTCGTGCCGCGGCGTGATAAATTGCGCCGAGTTGTGCGTATTCACAGGCCATTTCACCCCGCGTGAGCGGAGGTTTTTCGCCAACGATCATCATTATATTTAGTTAAAGAGTCACGGACGAATGAACAAGCGACCACGCAAGGTACACAGAGAAGAACGGCCGCCCGCTGATATGGGGTTGATCTATGGATCGCTCCCGGTTTCTGAAGCGCTTCGATCGCGTTCCCGCCGGATAGATCGCATTGAGATCGCCGACGGAGCGCGTCAGCACCGCCTCGATGAAATATACGATCTGGCTCGAGCTCAAAACGTGGGCATTCGCCGTGTACCGCGCGAACGACTGGACCAACTCGTTGGGCAGGATACCAACCATCAGGGCATCGTTGCATTTGCGGCCGCGGCAAGCTACGCCGAAGTTGACGACCTTTTGTCCGGCGACAGCAATGCACTGCTTGTTATTCTCGACGGCGTTGAGGACCCGCGAAATTTAGGTGCGGTCCTGCGGACGGCCGAATGTGCCGGAGCAGACGGCGTGATCATCCCTGAACGGCGTGCGGTCGGCCTGACGGAGACGGTCGCAAAATCTTCGGCCGGTGCGACCGAATATGTAAAGGTCGCAAAGGCCGCGAATCTCAATCGCTTGATCGAAGATCTGAAGGCACGCAATATCTGGGTGGTCGGCACGAGCGGCGATGCGACCATGAATTATACGGAATGGGATTGGAAACAGCCGTCTGCACTCGTGCTTGGCGCCGAAGGCAGCGGGCTGCACAGGCTGGTTCGCGAAAACTGCGATGTGTTGGTAAAAATCCCGATGTATGGAAAAATAGAATCACTGAACGTTTCGGTCGCTGCTGGCGTAATTCTCTTCGAGGCCC
>JADLDC010000032.1 GCA_020846885.1 Acidobacteriota bacterium
ACGAAAAGTTAAAGAAGCAAGGCCTCGGCCTTGTGATCTTCGACGGCTATAGGCCGTGGGCGATCACTAAACTTTTTTGGGAAGTAACGCCCGAGGACAAGCGAAAATTTGTCGCCAACCCGGATAAGGGATCAAAACACAACCGCGGCTGCGCGGTCGATTTGAGCATCTTTGATCTGAAGACCGGCCAACTGGTGCCGATGCCGTCCGGATACGATGAGTTTACCGAACGGGCGTCACCGAATTATGCCGGCGGCACGGAAGAAGAAAACCGCAACCGCGAACTGCTGCGAAAGCTGATGGAAGACGAAGGCTTTACTGTAAACCCGAACGAATGGTGGCATTTCGACTACAAAAATTGGGAAGACTACGCCATTTACGATATTTCCTTTGCCGAGGCTGAGAAGCACTAGCCCGCCGGTCCCATCGCAAAAGCAAGATGGCCGTCACCCACGGGCAACGGCCGTCAATATACCTAATAAATTTGTTGGACGAACCGGCCTTCCCGCTATTCCGTTTTTGCCGCCGCTGGCTGCTTCGACATATTGGCCTCTATCTGAAGCGTGATCTTCACGTCGTCAGACAACTCCGCTGTTCCGTTCGGCAGATTCTTGCCGTAGTTTACGCCGTAATCACGCCGGTTGATGCTCGTCTCGCCGGTCACGCCCATTCTGGTGCCGCGCTCACTGCCGAGGAAACCGGCGATCTGTACCGGGAATGAGATCGACTTGGTCACGCCGCGAAGCGTGAGATCACCGGTCACCATCAGGCCCTTCCCTTTCTTTTCGACCTTGGTACTCTTAAACGTGAGGTCTGGGAATTTTTCGACATCAAAGAAATCCGCCGTGCGAAGATGCCGGTCGCGCGGGGCAACGCCCGTATCGACGCTGGTCGTTTTTGCGGTAAATTCGACCGAAGACTTCGTGACATCTTTCGCATCGTAATTGACCGTTCCGGTAAAATCGCGGAAAAATCCGGGAACTTCGATCAGGCCCATATGCTTGACCTTAAAGCCAATAAAGCTGTGTGCCTTATCAAAATTGTACGCACCCGAATCACCGGTCTGGGCGGCGCCGATGAATCGTTCTGTGATCGTCGGTTCGATCGCGCTTACTCCAATGCCGACATACGCGTAAACGGCCGCGACGGCCAATACACCCAAAGCTAAAATTCGTTTCATTAACGTAACTCTCCTCCTCGACGAAACCTATTCTACCTGGCGTATGCCTTGCACACGCCTACCTTATTGAAATTGTGAGGCTGAACCGTGCCGTCCGCGGACGGCTGACCATTTTTTTTCGAACGAAAAGCAAATAATCGGCTGTGGCCGGTAATTCGATCGTACTAGTGCGTGAACTGTCGAACTCGGTATCCAGATCGGCCTCGGAGCTAAAGATCCGATAATCAAACAGGTTCGTGTTCGCCATCCTGATCGACACCGTCTGCCCTTTCACCGCTGAAAATACATATTCCATTTCCTGCGAGTTCGACAATGTCCCGGTCAGTGTCATGCTTGACCCGCCCTTTTCAAACTCGATCCGCTTCGGTTCGGCCTTGCCGCCCTGGGCCGACAGCGCGGACACGGCGAACAGGCTGATCGCGGCAAAAATTAAACAACGCATATTGGCGGCAGATATCAGGCGCCTGGCCTGCTTTCTGGTAATATACACGCAAACGGTAAGTTATAAAAAGGAGTTTCACCGTAACGTGTATAAACCCGAACCAAACGAATACGACCCATATTATTACAAATACATCTCGCTTGTTCCTGAAACCGACATCCGCGCCGCCTTTGCCGCACAGCCGGACGAATTGCGTGCCGCGGTCGCTCCTCTGCCTGAGGAAAAAGGCACATTTGCCTATGATGAAGGCAAATGGACCATTAAGGAAGTACTAAGCCACCTGATCGACGGCGAGCGTATCTTTGCCTATCGTATGCTGCGCATTTCCCGCGGCGACGAAACACCGCTTGAAGGATTTGAACAGGACGGCTTCATTGAGAACTCAAATGCGAATCACCGCCCGTTCTCTCAATTGCTGGATGAATTCGGGTTTTGCCGTAAGGCCAATGCTCTGATGCTCGATAACCTCAATTCAGATGCCTGGGCGCGGGTCGGCACCGCGAGCGGATCACGTGTCTCCGTCCGCGCTCTGGCGAATATCTGCATCGGCCACGTCCGGCACCATTTAGCTATTTTGGAAGAGAGGTATCTTGTATGACGACACCATCTGAAGCCGAAATCCGCACGCGGTTGGAGCCGTACTTCTACGTCCGAGATCACAATATCGATTCGTTCGAAAAATACGACAAGTTCGTCGAGCAATTCCCTGATTGCAGTGACTCACTGGTCATGGCGATCATCTCGAAGATCATAAAGAAAGAACGCGGAGTCGGCCTGTTTGGTGAATGACGCCATTATCATCGGTGGCGGTGCCGCCGGGCTGTTTTGTGCGGTCGAGGCGGGAAAGCGCGGGCGAAAGGTGCTTGTGATCGAGCACAACCCGCAGGTTGGCAAAAAGATCCTCATTTCGGGGGGCGGGCGATGTAATTTTACGAATCTCGCTACCGGCCCTGAAAATTTCGTCTCCGAGAATCCTCATTTTTGTAAATCAGCTCTCGCCCGTTTTACGCCGGAAGACTTTATCCGGCTTGTCCGCAAACACCGCATCGAGTACTACGAGAAAAAGCTCGGCCAGCTATTCTGCCGTGAAACCTCCAGGCATATTGTCGATATGCTGGTTGCCGAGTGTGCAAGGGCTGGTGTCGAGATACGGACCGGCTGCCGCGTCAGGTCGATCGTAAAACGCGACAGTTTCGAACTAGAAACGGCCGACGGGCCGGTCAGCGCCAGGTCAGTGGTTATCGCGACCGGAGGAAGATCGTATCCGAAGATCGGGGCGTCCGGCTTTGGTTACCAGATCGCCGAGCAGTTCGGCCTAACAATTACCCGGACGCGGCCTTCGCTGGTGGCCCTGGTGCAGGCGGAGCGTCACAATAACCGGGCACTTGCGGGCATTTCAATTGAGGCGGAAGTTTCGGCCGGATCTCATTCCTTCCGAGAGAACATACTTTTCACCCACCGCGGGCTGTCAGGCCCGGCTATCCTGCAGGCATCAAATTATTGGAAGCCGTCGGAACCCGTCACAATAGACCTGCTCCCGGGGAAAACTTTCCTTGAGCTGATAAGAAAGGAGCAGCATCGCTCGCTGCGGCTGTCCAATTTTCTTTCAGAATTTCTCCCGCACCGGTTCGTTGAACGCTTTGCTGTCGATATGTTACCGGACCTTCCGCTCAATAGACTTTCTCAACACGAGATCGAACTGGCAGCTGACCGTATTCAGAAATGGCGTGTGCTGTTCGCCGATACGGAGGGCTACGGTAGGGCCGAAGTTACACTTGGCGGCGTCTCGACACGCGAACTTTCATCCCAAACCATGGAGTCAAAGAAGGTAGCCGGGCTCTATTTTATTGGTGAGGTCGTGGATGTGACCGGCTGGCTCGGCGGCTATAACTTCCAGTGGGCCTGGGCTTCGGGCCATGCGGCGGGAAACAGCATTTAAACGAAGTGAGGGAAGACGTCTCCCACACCGTCTCCCCCCGTTTTCGCGCTAGTTACAGGGCGTAACCAGCAGCGAAAAGCAATAATAACATGCGCTGTTTGCAGGCGCAAAACTTAATTCAAGGCAAAAATAAAGTTCTTGATCGTGGGATGCTCAAGTAGATTTTTAGGATGCCATAGTTTCTGATGGTTGTCAAACAATGCGCCTATACCGGCGGATCTGATAGCGTCCTTATGAAGCTCGGCCCCTATTTTCGTCTTCGCGTTTCTCTCTGCGGCCTTTGCGACTTTGCGGGAAACCGGGCCTTTACCTCACGCAAAGCTCGCCAAGCACGCAAAGAGACGCAAAGCAAAATACCCGGCACCGCAAGCTCACTATCGCGGAGTTTGGGATGGCTATCTAAAATCCGAGATATCCATCCCGAATTTTTCGCGTACATATTCTTCCTGTGACTGGGTGACATTCCTGAGATTCTCAAGCCGCCTTTCGGATTTTAGGATGTGCGTCTTGGCCCGTTCAGCCATCTGCTTGAGCATATCGCGGCCCGCGGCGGCCTCGTCGGCGGCCTTTGTATTCAGAGTGAAAAGCTCGGTCGCAAGGGCGGCGGCCTTTTCCTGCTCTATCTCGACCAGCCGGCCTCTGATCTGGGCGACCTGACGGATCGCACGGACAAGCTGATCGCCAACGCTGCCGCCGGTCACGGCCTCCGGGCTGACACGAAGTTCCGCCGCG
The DNA here is from genome assembly GCA_020846885.1 of Acidobacteriota bacterium. Classification (GTDB taxonomy): domain Bacteria; phylum Acidobacteriota; class Blastocatellia; order Pyrinomonadales; family Pyrinomonadaceae; genus OLB17. Next base: position 4,294 of record JADLDC010000032.1, read on the forward strand.
AGCTTTCGCAGACGCTCCTGATCGCCGGATGAATAGACGCTGTTGAGTTCCGCCATCAAGCGGTGCCGCCGTTCCTTTTCAGCCGTATCAAGCACTAGATCGGGATGAATACTTCGGGCGAGTTCATGGTAGGCCTTTCGGGCTTCAGCTGTCGGCTCCCATAGCTCAGCCTCCTTTTCCTCGGCGGCTTTTGCACGGGCCGCTGATTCTTCGGCAAGGCGACGCAGTTCCGCAACCTTCTTTTTGATCTCTTCGTCGTCCGGGACGAGCTTAAGCTCTTCTTCCGCTATTTGTGCATCTACCTCGTCCTGCCGGGCATAAAGGCGGCCTACCTCCATTGTGTATCGTGCCTCAAACCGTTCAAGTTCGGCCTTTAGGTCCGCGATCTGCTCTTCGGCGTCGGCCAGCCGCTCGGCCAGCCTTTCCACGATACGCCGCTTCTTTGCAAGTTCAATTTCCTCGGGTGCGAGTTGGTCCATACGTCGTACGCCCCGGGCTTTTGCCCGGCACGCGGGTTTGCAGGCTGACGGCCTGCATTACGAATAGAGATTCATTGGGCGTGTAAGCAAGGCCACCGGATCCTCAATATTCAGGGCTTCCCGAACATAATAAGGTTCGCCGGCCGCCACACCGATAAGCGAGCCGAAATAGCGCGAGCGGTCCTCAAGCTCATCGAGAAACCCTTTCGCGGTCAGCCGCGTTTCCGGCTCACCCGACGCCGGATCGTAAAACTGCGAGCGATGTGCCCGGATCGCCGCCATTTTTTCGTCAAGAAATGCCGAAATATCGACGATGAACGAAGGTACGACCCGCCGTGAAAAGATATTGTGCGCGACCATCGGAACGGGTATCTTGTCTGCCCCGGTTTCCGGATCATAATTGCGCATACTGGCAAGCCGTGCGGCTTCGCGGACAAGATTTGCAATATGGCCGTGGTCCGGATGCGGATCGTCCAATTGATGCGTCAAAAGAACACGCGGCTTTAACCGCCGCATCACTTTCACCATGGCGGTGCGCGAACTTTCGTCGGCAAACACGTGCCCGTCAGGCAGGCCGAGGTTTTCGCGGACATCAAGTTTCAAGATCGCCGCCGCCGCCTCAGCTTCCGCTGCCCGGCCTTCGACCGTTCCGCGTGTCCCCATTTCGCCGCGGGTCACATCCAGCGCACCGGTTCTGTACCCGAGGCCCTTCATCTTTAGCATCGTCCCTCCGACGGTCAGTTCGAGATCGTCAGGATGGGCAAAAATGGCAAGTATGTCCACTTGGGTCATAAAGTTAAATCTAACACAATCTCCGAAGCCGCAGTGCACGAAGCCAGCACGATAGTTATCTGTGGGGCCTTTGGAACACGCGGGCTTCTGCACCGGCGGGGCTTATGCAATAGAATGGAACCCTATGCAATTGACGGTACTTGGCTCCGGCACGGCGGTCCCGCATCCAAAACGGGCAAGTTCGGCGTATTGGCTTCAGACATCTGAGGCGACGGTCTTACTAGATCTCTCCGTTTTTGCGCTCGGGAAGCTGCTGGCGGAAGGGTTTGAATGGCATAACTTGGACGCGATCTGGATATCGCATTTCCATCTCGACCACATTGGCGGCCTGCCGGCTTTCCTGTTCGGCACCCGTCACGCAGAAGAAATGCAGGGCCGAAAGAAGCCGCTTCAAATATTCGGCGGGCCGGGACTGAAACAACTTCTTAAGGGATTTAGCGGCCTAAGTGACTACAAACTGCTCGATCAGCCTTTTCCGCTAGATATCGTCGAGGTCGAGCCGCTCGAAAAATTTGAGATCGCCCCCGGCATCGAGGCGGTCGCATTAAAAACGCCGCACACTGAAGAGAGTTTGGCGGTCCACCTCCGCGATCGCGACAGCTCTACGCTCGTTTACACTTCCGATACCGGTTTCACGGAAACACTGGCCGCATTCGCCCGCCGGGTCGATCTTCTGATCATCGAAGCCTCTTTTCCATTTGATAATCCGACCGAAAACCATCTTGAACTGGCCCAGGCGATGTACGTCATTCGCAAAGCCGAGCCAACGCTGGCGGTTCTGACCCATCTTTATCCGTATTGGGACGATATAGATTTTGACAGCGAGGTTGCGAAGTTCGCGCCGCAGTGTGAGGTGGTCCAGGCCTTTGACGGGCTAAAGTTAGTTTTGCCCTCCAAAACCAGAAACTGAAAGCCAAAGAGCGGATCCGCCGCATTTCAGTTTAACTTTTCATTGTTAGCTTGTCCGAAGACGTTATTTCGAAACACTGCGTTTCGCCATGGCCATCAGTTCGTCGGGCATCCACTTTTCGAGAACTTTTTCCTCGGCCTCCGCAAGCGACTTGCCGCGGTCACGCCATTCCTTGGCCGGGTCATCTTCGCGCAAGGATTGTTTCGGGAAGTTCTCAACCTGTTCCAGGCTAATGATAATACCGCGAATAACGTCGTTCCAATCCTCATTCTGGATACCGCGAAACACAACAGGCAGTCCGGCCGTCCAGTCCTCTTCGGGCACGATGTTGTCGTATTCAGGAATCGTCAGATAAGCTGTTGAGGGAAATGGCCCGCCGCCGAATTGGTTCAGAAGCTGCGATCTGACATCGTCGAACGAACCATTCGGACTTGCCTTGCGTATCTCGAGAGCGCGTTTGAAAATGTCGGTAACGGTTGGTTGGTTGCTCATAGCCGCGATGTTAGGAACAATCGACAGATTACCACAAAACAGTTGCGCGCATTAACCAGGACGGGCGGCATTTATGCGAAAGATCATATATCAACTCCATCTTTTTCTTGGCCTGATCGTTTCGGTCCCGGTGCTTGCGTGGGCCCTCAGCGGTTTTCTTTATGCAATGCCGAACATCGTTGAAGGCGGGACGGTCGCACGGATCGATCCCGGCCAGGTACGCGTCACTCCGCCAGAGGCAATGGCGAGAGCGAATGAACTGGCCGAAAGAGCGCTGCCCATTACAGCGTTGACGCTGCTGATGAAGGACGGGCGGCCCCAGTATCAGGCCATCGGCGGCCTAGGAGCAGATTCGATCTTCATCGACGCGGAAACAGGCCTGGCCTCGTTCTCGAAACCGCCAAACTGGAAAACGCGTTTTTTCCGCGAGGCCCACTTTTACTATTTTTCCGGAAGTTGGCAGGTTGTGCTGCTCCTTGGGTTCTCGGCATTGGCGGCGCTGTCGGCACTGAGTGGAATATATTTAAATTTCGTGTACTGGCGTCGAAGGCTGAGCGGCGCGGCCCCAAAACGCGGGGCCATAGGTTGAATGCCGCGCGCGTCTATCGGCGTGCATCCGACAATGTTTTTATTGCCTAATGTTATCTGAACCGCTAATCTTTGAATGGCGTGAGATTTATATGAAGTTTTTCATCTCGTTTGTTTTCATCATTTCCGCATTCACCCTGGCTTTTGGGCAGACTGATCAGTCGCCGATGCTGGAGAAGGAGATCCGGTATAAAGACTGGACATACAAGAACCTTAACGGCGGCGGCGAAACGAACCTGCGACAATTCCTGGATGGGAAAAAGCTTGTAATGGTCGCCTACTGGTCACCGTGGTGCCCGGGTTGGAATCGCGACGCTCAGTTTGTTCAGAAAATGTACGCGAAATATGGAGCAAACGGCCTGGCGGTGATAGGCGTTGCGGAATACGACATCGTCGAGAAAATGAAGCAGAATTACGAACAGAACAAGCTCACTTTTCCGTCGGTGTTCGAGTCCGCCAATATGTCCGAGCGAACAGGCACGGCACACTATGCGGCGCGTGCCGCTGCGGGCGACACGCGAAAATGGGGAACGCCGTGGTACGTCTTCCTTGAACCCGCAAAGACCGAGGCTGGCGGCGACGTACTGGAAAACAAGCCGTTTGTCGTAAACGGCGAGTTAGACCGTCCTGACACTGAAAAATTTATCCGTCAGAAGCTCGGCCTCGGGGCAGGAAGCGTCGCTGCGGCAGCAACCGGAAAGAAAATTGAAGTATGCGTGCCGGATGCAAAGATCCCGGCGCTCAAGAAACCATGATCCCTCGCACCTACTTTGGCAGCACCGCCATTGTATCCGACAGCTTTTGGGCCACCTGCCTGAGCGGATCTTTAGAGGCAACGAACTTTCCGGCGATGGCACTGTCCTCAGAACGCGCACAGAGGGCGGAAATTCCCTGTATCATTGGGAGATACTTGGTCAGTTGCGGCTTGGTTCGAAAGTCCGATTCAAGTGTCAAAAGGCCGGCCCGCATTCCTCTTATCGCTTCCACAACCTTTTTCTTGTTCGCCTCGTTTGCGTCTATCACCTCTTTCTTAAGACGCCGAGACTTTGCGTCTCTATCCGTATTCTCGATCGTCAGTGCCGCCGGGCCGAGTATATCGACGAATTTGTTCACGTTGTACAACTGATTCGAAACCTGCTGTTTTGCGGCCGCAACGACCGGATTCAGCCTGCTTGGCGTCGGCCTCGGTGTAGGTTTGGGCGCCGGGCGGCGTGTTCGCTGTGCAGATGCCGATATTGTCAGCCCAAAGGCCAATACCGTTGCGATCGTCAATAACCTGCCAATTCTCATAGTCCTATCCCGCCTGTTCATTATCTGGTAAAATCTTATCATATCAGGATATGCGGGAGAGATTGTTGGAAGTAAGCCGCCTCGGCAGGGTTGCCTACAGAGAGGCACTTGAGTTGCAGAAAACGCTTGAAACACAGGTGATCGCCGAGCGGGCGGCCGATCATCTGCTGCTGCTCGAGCACCCGCATGTCTTCACGATAGGCCGCCGTGCCAAACAGAACGGCGTTCTCGCGACTGCTGATATTTTGCGGAACCTTGGGATCGAGGTATTTGAAACCGACCGCGGCGGCAAGGTGACCTATCACGGCCTTGGCCAGTTGGTCGGCTACCCGATAATAAGCCTTTCGCCGGACCGGGAGGACGTGCACAAGTACGTCCGCGATATCGAAGAAGTATTGATACGCACCATGGCCGACTTTGGCATTTCCGCATTCCGCATTGATGGCCTGACCGGTGTCCATACGGCCGAAGGCAAGGTGGCCGCCATCGGTGTGCACATCAAACGCTGGGTCACAACGCACGGGTTTGCGCTGAATGTGACGGCGGACCTGAGTTTTTACAACTGGATAATCGCCTGCGAGGGTGAACCGGTAACATCAATGGATAAACTTCTCGGCCGCGAATTGGAGATGGCCGAAGTTGAAGATCGGATCGTTGAGAATTTCACGGAAGTTTTCGGGATGCAATTGTCTGCATCGGAACTAGCTCGAGGTTGTATTACGAGCTGGGTTGATGAACGGGTTGACAAGCCCGTTCTGCTTTCTAAGGAGGGATAATGAATAGATTGAAGATCGCTGCTTTTTTCGCCCTTATTACATTTGCCTGGAGCTGCGGCGGAACGGACACCGCAACCAATACGAACAAGAACGCCAATCACGCGAATACGAACGGCAAGGCGGACGCAAGCCGTGAGACGATCACGATCGCCGAACGTCCGCAAAAGATAAAGGACCAAATGGCCGAGCGCGGCCAACAGGAGGAGGCATCACCTGTTCTGGCAATTGCGGAGCCGAAGGCCAATTCGACCGTGAACAGCTCGACCGTCAAGGTCAAACTTAACTTGTCTGGAGATCTGAAAGGCTATGAGCCGCACAAGGACCCGCAGACCGGTATGGGCAATCACATCCACGTGATCCTTGATAATCAGCCTTACGAGGCCTATTACAACCTCGACCAGGAGTTCGAACTGCGTAATGTGGCGGACGGTGAGCATACTATACGTGTTTTTCCGTCGCGTCCCTGGCATGAAAGCTATAAGAACGAAGGTGCATTCCAAATGGTGAAGTTTACGGTCAAAGACGGCGGCGGCGACGCCTCGAAACCGACGACGACCGGCAGCGGCAACACAATGGCAAACGCCAACGCTGCCTCACCGTCTGAGGGCAAGGCGATGCAGCCTTCAACCGCCGGGGCCGTTGATGCGTCAAAGCCGCTGCTCACGTACAGCCGTCCGAAGGGCGAATACAAAGGCGCGGATGCTGACGCGATCATGCTCGATTTCTGGCTGGCAAACGCCAAGCTGACCGGCGACGGCGGCGAATACCGCGTGCGATATTCGATAGACGGCGGCGAACCAAAATTTATAGATAAATGGGCTCCGATCTGGCTCTCAGGCTGGCAGGCGGGAACGCATTCGATCAAGCTGGAGTTGGTAGATAAAAGCGGCAACGTCGTTGACAACGGCGGATATAACTCGACAACGCGGGAGATCACTATCACGAAGTAAGCGGCCATATGCGAGATCCCGCACGTTAGTAAGGGCAAAATTGATGCACTAAGCATATCGCCCTTACATCGTGCGGGATTCCGCATTGGCTTGCAGATGCCTGCGATTTCACTTAATCTCAAGTTTTCAAATGGCCCCCGGCCGCTCGCATATCTGCGGGCCACTCACACTTTATGCGACGCGACATTACTTCGTGGTATAGCCACAATCTGAATATGGAGATGCCACTGGTGGCATACGGACACGCGGGCTATCCGCTGTTGATGTTCCCGACGGCGGCGGCCGATTATCTGGAGTATGAGCGGTTTTATCTGGTCGACTCGATCAAATGGTTCATCGAGAACGGCTTGATCCGGGCGTATTCTATCAATTCGGTCAACAAATACAGCCTGCTCAACCGCGAATCGCATCCGGCGTGGAAGGTCGAGATGCTTCAGCGGTACGACCGCTACATCATGGACGAGGTGCTGCCGCTGATACGCA
>JADLDC010000033.1 GCA_020846885.1 Acidobacteriota bacterium
CCGACCTTCATCGACATTTCCGATTCCTGGCCGCCGCGTGTGATGGTCAGCTTGATATCTTTGCCTGCCAGCGTTCCCAACGGAGCTTCGAACGGCGAGCCGCCATTGATCTTTGTTATCACGTCTCCTATACGAAGGCCCGCGGCCGCGGCCGGGCCGTTCGGTTCGACGCCGAGGATGGTGAAACCGCCGTTCCTTGGCCGTGCGGAGAATCCCAGATCGGCCGCCGCCTGCTGTTTTCGCTCAAGCTTATAGCCGGCATAGCCGAAGATGCGGTCATAATCCGGCACCTCGACACCAAAAACGTAGCTTTCATAAAACGGCCGGTAGTCCTTTTTGGTCAATCGGTTGATGATCCCGATCATATCGTCCGTCGTGAAACCCTTGCCTTTTAGGTAATGGTCGCGATAGAGGGCACGCATAACATCGTCCAGGCTCGATGCTCCGGCGGTATCGTTGCGGATCGAAAGATCAAGCAATGCCGCCAGATTCTGCCCCTGTGTGTAGTACGAGATGCTGAACGCCTGCGGCGTGTCGTAACCGACCCACGTGATGACCGATGAACTTGCGGGCGGAATATATTTGCGGGCCTCGCTGTTCTCGATGCCGCCGACCGCTCCCGCCGCGCGTTCGAGGAAATGCTCCTTTGACGTAACACCGCCGCGGTAAGTGCCGACGATGCCGTAATAGTTCGTGAACCCTTCGGACACCCAAAGCAGCGGCGTCTCGTTCTCACGCGAATAATCATACGGCCACATCTCGGCCGGCCGGATGCGCTTTACGTTCCAGAGATGAAAGAACTCATGCGCTCCGGTGCCGATAATTTGCTCGGGCGTTGCGCGTTCACCTGACGGGGCAAACGCAACGTATGAATTGAGGTGCTCGAGCGCACCGCTGGCGTTCGATTCCGCCGGTCGGAAGAAATAGAATGCGATGTACTTTTCGTACGGAAGCCCGCCAAAAATCGCACTTTCCGCCTTGATCGTGTTCCCGAGGATCTCGGTGAACCGTTTCGATTTTTCGGCGTTGAACGTGCCGGCAGGGACCGCCGTAAAGTAATGCGGTTTCCCTTCGACCTGAAACTCGGTCACGTCAAAGCTGCCCATCAACGCGGGTGCATCGACAAGCGTGTCGTAATCGGCCGCGATAAACGTTTTCGGGTCGGCCGTGTCTTTGAGCGCCGAGATCAATTTCCAGCCTGCGGGAATGTCGAATTTGAGGGTGCTCGGCGTGTTCCGATGGCCGACCGGTTCAAGGAACAGCTCGATGCCGGTAAAGAACGCAAAGTCGTCCGCGATCTTTGCCTGGTTCAGCCCAAGCACCGTGGCGCTGTAATCATATTCCACCCGTATCTGCTTGAGGCCGCTTGTATCGACGCTCCAGGTTTGTTTCCGCGTCATTCGCGGCTGGACCCATTTGCCGTTGACGTCCGTGATCTTGAATCGAATTATATTCTTTGCGTAATTTTCGACCACATACCAGCCGGGCGTCCACGTTGGCAACGCCAGGTCGAGCCGGGGCTGATCGATGTTCTTTATATCGGTGGTCACGTGAAACTGCCGCGAGGCGGCATCTTTTAATGAGACCGTATAGGTGATATCAAGCTTTCCTTTTTGCGAATAAGCGGCCTGGAAAGCAGCAAAAAGCAGGATGACGACGGCAAGCGAGCGGACGGTGGTCCGCCGCCGGTGGATAGGTTGGTTTTTCATATTGGCATTTCGGCGCACGGCTGATCTGATCAGGAAAGCCAATACGCGTACATTTTTGGATCGCTTTTGCTTTAACGTAGGATAGAGTAGGTTTGTTTCGCAGACAAAACCGAAGCTGCATCTTTATGAAAAGACTTTTTGATCTATCTACGGCAGCGGCCGTCTTGGCTCTTGCCGCGCTGTCGTGTTCATGGGGCCGGACGAATACGAATGTGGCGGTAAACTCGAACGCGGCCGCGACGGCGACGCCCGATACATCAAGTACCCCGGAATCATCCGGTGCCGAGGCAACGTTTGCCGCCGTCGAACCGCTTATCGCCGACCTTTATAAGCAGCACGACGCGAACAAGGGGCCGTTTCGCGACCGGAAGCGCGCCGTGGTTGACAAATATTTTGCCAAACCGCTGGCCGACATGATCTGGAAGAACGAACAGCGGCCCGAAGGCGAAATGGGGGCCATTGACGCCGACCCGCTTTATGACGCACAGGACACCGATATCAAGAAGTTCAGCGTCGGGAAAGCCGTGGTCAACGGCGGCAAGGCAACGGTGCCGGTCACGTTCGAGAACTATGGCGAAAAAAAGACGATAACTTACGTGATGGCCCGCGAGGACGATGCGTGGAAGATCGCTGACATAAAATATCCGAGCGGATATACGCTGGTGCAGAGTTTTCGTGAATATGAAAAAGCAGCTGCGGATCCGCCCGCCGCAAGTTCGTCGAACGGCGAATTTGAGGGCAAATACCGCGTAGGCGAAACGACATGTACCGTCAGGCCGGACAGAATGGCGTTCGAGGTAAAGTGGGCAAAAGGTTCGGGAAGCGAATATTTTTTCTACAAGGACGCGAACGTCTTTGAATCGGAAGAAGACAAGTCTGGCGGCCGGAATGAGTTTCGTTTCGATGATGAGAATTACAACACGGGAACATTCGTCCGAGCCGACGGCAAGACCTTTACGGTCAGGCGGGCCGGTAAGAATTAAAGGGCTCAAACCCGATGCAGAAGCCCGCGCGTGAGCAAGGGCGTAATGCGAACGTTGAATATTATGCCCTTGCTCACGCGCGGGCTTCCGCATCGGGAGCCTTGCTAACGCGCGGGCTTCGGTAAAAGTAAGCAAAAATGAGGCCGCCTTGTATTGGCGGCCTCATTTGTTTTATGCAAGCATATCGGATCGCGGTCACGATCTGCCGCGTGCTGGAGAGGTTGCGGTTATTGTAAATTGACTGCCCTGTTCAAGTTCAAGGTCGTCCTTGCCTTGCAGGACAATACTTCCCACCCCGGCTCCGGCGCCGATGCCGGCACCGATCGCGGCGCCTTCACCGCCTCCGGCGATGGCCCCGATGATCGCGCCGAGTGCGGCCCCGATGCCGCCGCGGGTCAGTGTCTCTTTCGTTTGGCTGTCTTCACGGATCGTGCCTTCGTTGTTCACTTTTATCGTGTCGCCGTCAGCCTGAGCGGCGGAATCGACGATACCCGCGAACCGGTATGACCGTCCGTTGACCACGATAGTGTCAAAATCAAGCGAGAGTTCTGCTCTGCCTGTCAGCCGGCCCGAATCATCGGCCTGCGCGACATTGCCGTGGATAACGGCTCCGCGATACTGCGACGGCGAGGTAACTCTCAGCGTAAACGGGTCGCCGTCTTTTGATTCTTTTGTCGAGAGATCGTTCTGCAGGACCGCCGTTATGCGTGTTCCGTTCGGAATATAAAAGTTTCCGGCGTTACTTGAGTTATTCGGCCAGCCGTTCACCGCGGGCCATCTGGCCACGTCGGCGGTACGGTTGTAAACGCTTGTCGCGGTGACGGCCTGGTTTCTGTTCTCCAGATAGATCCGCTTGGTCACCCGAAGCCGATCGTTGCCGACCGTTTCGAACGAGACCCAAAAATCGCGCGCGCGGTCGCCGTCCATATTTACCGTTAGGCCGTCGCGTGTAAGCGTGGCGGTTGTCCGCATTGTCCGTCCGCGGTCATTGGTCTCGGTCCGCACGCGGCCATCAGCAAGAATGGTCATCCTTGGTGAAAGGCTTGAGCCGATGGTGACATTTCGCCCGTTTCGGTCGATGGCCAGAACATCAGCCGCGCTCAATCTGCGTTCGAGATTTCTTCGAAGCCGTGTTCTTTCATTCTGGCCGTAATCATTTAGCGCGCGGTCAATGACCGAGTCAAGGTTGTCGCTCATTCCCGGCATTATCCTGTACGTCCCCGTAAGCCCGGCCCGCGAGTTGCCGGGAAAACGGCCGGTCGGAAACGGCGGCATTGTCCTATTCCAGCTCCAATTTACGTTGTAATAACGCGCCAGTGTATTCAGGTCGGTCCTGATGCCGCGCCATTGCCGTTCTGCGGACGAACCCAACCGGTTGCGCCGCATAAAGTCATCAAGGTACCAGCCGTAATTCAAAACTTCGGTCGCCTGGGCCGCGGTCGCGCGGCGGCCGGTTACGTCATTGCGCAGCTCGTCCGTTGCGTTCTCAAATGCCGCCAAATAGCTTGCGACATTGTCCTCAGTGTTCGTGTTGTTCCATTTTGTGTTGTCCATTCTTCGGTCGAGAGTCGTACGGAACGTGTCCGTCTTTGTCTCGAGCCTGGCCAGCAGGTTTCTCACCGCCGGATCGTTCGCCCGCGGGGCGATCTGCCCAAAGGCGGCCGAAGCGAACAGCGTTACGATAGCTAATAAATAATGTGATCTTATTCGTCTCATGTGTCCTCCTTGTTTTTCATGGCGGGCAGGCTGGGGGAGAGAGGAGAGAGCCGGACCGCTTTGTTAGTGTAGGCGCAATTAGCGTTCCGTTGGCGGCAAGTGATTGCAAAAACACGGTTTAGGAGCCGAGCAGATCGGCGACCGTTGCCGGGCGCGGGGCAGTGTATGCAATCGAGACGGAATGCCCTGTAGATCCAGGCTATTATTCCCACTCGATCGTGCTTGGCGGTTTTGAGGAAATATCGTAAACGACGCGATTGATGCCGCGTACTTCACTCGTGATGCGGGATGAGACCTTTGCAAGAAGATCGTGCGGAAGCCGCGCCCAATCCGCGGTCATGCCGTCGGTGGATGTGACGGCCCGCAGAGCGATGGTGCGCTCATACGTTCGAAAATCACCCATGACGCCGACCGACTGAATCGGCAGCAAAACCGCAAAGGCCTGCCAAACGTCATCATAGAGATCGAAGTTATGCAGTTCTTCGATATAGATCCGGTCGGCCTGCTGCAGCAGTTCGACCTTTTCGGCCGTCACATCACCGAGGATCC
>JADLDC010000034.1 GCA_020846885.1 Acidobacteriota bacterium
TGTCTGCGGCCGAGCATCTTTCGCGTGCTGAGACCTATTCAGCAAACCGCCTGTTCCCGCAGGCCCGCGAGCATTGGCAAAAAGTTTTCGATAATTACCCTACGGACTCCGGTATTCCAAAGGCGCTGTTCGGCACGGCTCGGTCGTTCATGTGGGAGCGTAAATACGCGGAAGCGGTCCACTGGTTCGATAAACTGACAAAGGATCATCTTTCCACAAAAGAGGGCCGCGAAGGCCTTTCGTTCAAGGGCGCATCCTATGTCCGCATGGGAAAGAACCTTGAAGCGGCAAAGACGTACGAGCAGTATGTGACGATGTTCCCGGACGGCGAACGCATCGAATCGGCGCATTTGAATATTATTGATGCGTATCGTGAGGCGGGCAGATATGACGACGCAGAGAAGTGGGTGGACCGGACCACGGCCCGCTTTGCCGGAAGCCCCGCGGAAGCCAACGCGCTGCATGCGCGGCTGCGGATGGAGATCTTTCGCCAGGCCTGGCCGGAAGCTATATCAGCTGCGGATGCCCTGCTCAGCTCAGGCTCCTTTCGCGGTTCAATGACAAGTGTTGACGAGGTCAAATACCTAAAGGCGCTGGCAATGGAGCGGGCGGGAAGAAAGAATGAGGCCGCGGCGGTGTACGCATCGATCAGTGATCCGTCCTACTTTGGCGGGTTGTGGAGCGACAAACAACACTCGGAAACCGTGCAGCCGACCGCTAGTGTTTCGTCAAGACGTGCGGCGGATTTCCCTGTCCCGTTTCGTGACGATCTGGTCCGCGAGGCAAGAAAATATAAGATCGACCCGCGCTTCCTGCTTGCGATAATGAAGCAGGAGAGCAGCTTTAGGCCAAGCGCAAAATCGCCGGCTGGCGCTCGCGGGCTTTTGCAGCTTGTGTTTGATACGGCGCTGAAATATAACAAAAAGGCCGGCTACGCGAATTTGCAGCCCGATGATCTCTATCAGCCTTCTGTAAACATTGCCGTCGGCTCCGCCTATGTTGCCGCATTGAAGGACGAATTCGGCGGCCTCTACGAAGCGATCGCCGCCAGCTACAACGCCGGCGAAGACAACGCGGCCCGCTGGCTGCATCGAAGCAAGCCGAAAGACCCGGGAGTTTTTGCGTCCGAGGTAGGCTTTGCCGAGACAAAGAACTATGTTTTCAAGGTGATGAACAATTACCGGGCCTACCGCGAGATCTATACCGAGGGTTTGGAACGCAAATAGGCCTGAAAATTCGCCAGCGTTAGGAGTTTATTGAACCGCGTCCCGCCGCACGGTTAATCTGATGAAGGAAAGAGAAAGCGAACGAGTTTCAATTGCCCAATCCGTCGTTCTTGACAGTTCGTCCGGACGACGCGAGGTGCGCGTGAGCGATCTAAGCACCGGCGGCTGCTATGTCGACTGTATTAGCGCGCTGCAGCCCAATGAGATCGTGAAATTACGGTTCATTCTGCCGCACGGCCGAAGTGAGGAGATTCCGGGAACTATTGTTTACGTTCATCCGGGGATCGGGTTCGGCGTCCAGTTCAACGACATGACCGCCCAGCAGCGTACTGTGCTTGAGCAACTAATACTTTTGAGCGGCGGAAGGCCTTAAGACTGCCAGTCGAGTCAGTTCATGTATATGTGCCTATTTTTTTGCGGCCGCCTGTTCCAAGCGTTAAAGATTCTCTCACCACAAAGGCCGCTAAGTTTAAGACACAAAGGGCACAAAGGGATTGACGCGGGTCCATTATCCGTACGATCTAATGCTTGTAATGGGAGCCGTTTCTAAAGTAGAATCGGTCAACCATGAACTCCCGCACCCAATATCACATCTTAGCGTTTCTCATTCTTTTGGCCCTTGTCGGCGGCGCAAGTTCGCAGCCGATCGCGCTTGACCAAACCTTTGGAGCCGGTGGTACGGCCGTGATCAATTCACCGGGATTCACGTCGTCCTGGCTTCATCGGGTCTATGTTCAGCCTAGCGGACGAATCGTTGGCGTTGGGCACCATTCGCGTCCGGGGACTTCAGGAACGATGAGCGGCTTTGGGCTGATCGGCATGGCAGCCAATGGCTCGCTCGACGCAAGCTTTGCGGGCAAGGGCCGATATACGGACTGGTCGGCTGCCGCTTCGAATTCGATGGTAGATTCGGCGATGCTGCCGGATGGCCGCGTGCTGGTGCTTTCCTCGTTCAGCCCGGCTTCGAGCATTAACCGAGCGGTACTGACTCGATTTACGGCCAACGGAGCGTTAGACACGGCCTTCAACGCAGATCTCAATATTCACCCAGACCAGACGTATCCGTTGAAAATGGCCCTTGCCGCAAACGGCGGCAAGATCTACGCATTGGTCGGCCGCTACGGCTCTCAGGACCACTCGCTGGTCCGCCTGAACTCGGATGGTTCCCGCGACACTGCCTATGGGGACAACGGTATTCGCGTTCTCGGCCTCAGCCGGCTCCCGAACCGATATATTCTCGACCTAAAAGTCCTTTCGAACGGCAAGCTGCTTTTTCTTGGCCAATCATTTATTCCCGATAATTTTGAGTATGATTTCTTTGTCGCCCGCTTTGATGAGAATGGCTTTTTCGATCGGAGTTTTGGCCCGCAAGGCATCGTTCGTTTGCCCGGGCGAGAACGGCTTCAAGGAAATGTGGTACTTGAGCAGCCGGACGGAAAATTGATCATCGCCGGTTGTGAGGTACCGATCGGATCGGAGCTGATGGTGATGCGTCTGACAAACCGCGGAAAGCTCGACCTGTCGTTTGGTCCGGGCGGCATTGTCACGCGGCAATTCGGTTTTCACACCCATTGCGCATCGGCGGCGGCGTTGCGAAGTGATGGCTCGATAGTTGTTGCCGGCACGGCGGGCTGGAAGGTATTCCCGTCGCCGCCCACGAAAATGCTGGTCGCTTCATTCAATAGTGACGGAACATTTATCGGCCACGCGTTGACGGATATTTCCGGCGGGACGAATCCGTATGCGAATTCATTGTTCCTCCAACCCGACGGCAAGGTGCTGGTCGCGGGCAGCGTCCAGACACCATCGGGCCAGTTCGCCGTCGTCCGCTATAACCCGTAAACGAACCTATTCATCCCAATCACGCTGGCCTTCAGCTTCAACGTGATAACCAGCCCCCTCGAGATGGCCTTGCACGCTCCGGGCATGTTCCTGATCGCGTACTTCGAGGATCATTTCAATTCCCACGCGGCCTAGCGGAGCAAGCCAGATAGCACGCTGGTGATAAACCTCTATTACGTTCGCTCCCGTTTCCGCCACACGGTCCAGCACGCCAGCGAGCATGCCGGGCCGGTCAAGTACAAGGACCTTAAAAATGATGTAGCGGCCATCGCGGACCATCACTTGCTCGAGGATACGCGCAAGCAGGTTCGCATCAATGTTGCCTCCGCAAAGCACGGCACAAACCGAATCGGATGGCTTGACCTTGATCTTTCCCGACAAGAGCGCCGCGACGCCGGCCGCACCGGCGCCTTCGACGACGACTCTCGCATTCTGGACACAGTGATAAATGCCGCGCGCAATTTCTTCTTCGCTTACCTCAACAACTTCGTCCACAAGCTCACGGATGATCGGAAGCGTGAGCTCGCCCGGACGTTTGACGGCGATCCCGTCGGCAATTGTAGGCCGATGATCAGTAAATTCGACCGGATGTCCTTCCGCAAGCGAAAGCTTTACGGCCGAGACATTCTCAGCCTGGACACCGATGATGCGTACATTTTTCAACGTCGCCTTTGCCGCAATGGCGATGCCTGAGATTATTCCGCCGCCGCCGATCGGCACAACGATCACTGTCGTTTCAGGGCGGTCTTCAGCTATTTCAAGGCCAATTGTGCCCTGCCCGGCAATGATCCTTTCGTCATCGAACGCATGAACATAGGTCAAGCCATTCTCAGCCTGAAGCTCGCGCGAATATGCAACCGCCTCATCAAACGTCGAGCCCTTCAGGATAACCTCGCCGCCGAAGTTCTTCGTCGCGATTATTTTCGTAAGCGGCGCAAATTCCGGCAGAATGATCGTTGACTTGATGCCGTTCAGGCTGGCGGCAAGAGCGACGCCTTGAGCATGATTACCAGCCGACGCGGCGATGACACCGCGCTCACGTTCGTCTGCGGTCAGGCTCGAGATCTTGTTAAGCGCACCGCGTATCTTGAACGAACCGCCACGCTGGAGGCATTCGGCCTTCAGGTCGGCCGTGGCCCCGATCTGGGTGGACAACATTCGGTCAGGCAGGATAGGAGTTGCGTTAACTGAGCCTCGGATCAGACGTCGGGCTCCCTCAATGTCAGAAATTGAAACGGCCATAAGTATAGGAATTATATGGCATTACGGATGAGAATTCGAGCGCGGCCGACTTTGAGATATTCGGCACCGAGCGTTTACGGGATATTTTCTGAAAGAAAGTTACTGCAGAAACAAAGCGGTTCTCTATGGAGTGAATTGTAAGCCGCGCCCGGTGCCGTCAAAAATGTTCGCAGTCCTTCCCTAAGAAGATCGAACCGTCGAACTGCATTACTTCACCTACTAACGCGTCGGTTGGGCGAAGAATGTATCACGCTTTTGGAGGATGCGAGGTACTGAAAGTCGCAAAGTCGCATTTTTACAACAAATAGGGTATATTTCCGTACAAAACATTCGTTTGGAGGTCGTGAAATGGAAAATATTATTGGCGGGATCGGACTTCTTTTCCTTATGATGCTGGGAATTGCACTTCTCGTCGTCGCCTGGAAAACCATAAAGATCGTGCCTCAATCGACGGTGCTGCTGATAGAACGGCTTGGGCGTTTTAATCGCGTGGCGAACAGCGGGTTGAACATCATCGTGCCGTTTTTTGAATCGCCGCGCGGCGTTTATTGGTCCAACGTCCGGCCGGGCACGACCTCTATCGACCTCCGAGAACAATATATCGACATGCCGCCGCAGCCGGTCATTACCCGCGATAACGTGACGATCAATGTCGATTCGGTCGTTTACTGGCAGGTGACGGATCCGACGAAGGCAGTTTACGAAGTAGCCGACCTTGTGGGAGCTATCGTTCAGCTCACGATCACCGGAATGCGGGCGGTGATGGGCGAAATGGACCTCGATCATACGCTTTCGTCACGCGATCAGATCAACGCGAAGTTGCGCCTGATACTCGATGACGCCACCGATAAATGGGGCGTAAAGGTGACGCGTGTTGATGTCAAGAACATTAACCCGCCCGAAGACGTCCGCATTACGATGGAAAAGCAAATGACCGCCGAACGCAACCGTCGTGCGCTGATCCTCCAGGCCGAGGGTGACAAACAGGCGAATATTACCCGTGCGGAAGGTGAAAAACAGGCCGCTATCACGCGTGCGGAAGGCGAAAGGGAATCTGCCATCCTGCAGGCAGACGGTGCCGCCCAGGCCCGGCTTAAGGCAGCGTCCGCCGAAGCCCAGGCGCTGGTTCAGATCGGTCAATCGATCGGAACACCGGAACA
>JADLDC010000035.1 GCA_020846885.1 Acidobacteriota bacterium
GAGCGGCTTCTGTTTCTTCATAGTAGAAAACCTCCATCGTCATCGCGTCAGTCGGGCAGCGTATCGCGCACAGCCCGCAACGGATGCATTTGTCGTCGTCCTTTAGCATTGCTGAAAGTGTAGTCTCATCAGTAAACCCGCCTGCCGCGATCGCCTGTTCCTTTGTGCCTTCGGGCAGGTCGAGTTTGTCCAGCGAAACAAGCGTCAGGCAGGATTCCGGGCACACGTCAACGCAGCGGTTGCACAGAACACACTTTTGCGGATCGTAGATCGTTTGAATGTGGCACGAGAGGCATCGCTCGGCCTGGAGCCGGGCTTCCTCTTCGTCGTAACCGCTCTCGACCTCCGAAATACCTGTGCGGCGGTCAAGCGAAACGGTCGGCGGAGCTTCGCGTTCGCATTTCTCGTAATCCTCCGGCATCCGATACGTGTAGGTTGGGATCTTCTCGACACGCAAGCTGAAATGTGTCGTGCTGCCCGGGCCGCGCAGATAGTCGTCAACCGATAGTGCTGCCTGTTTTCCGTTGGCGACGGCTTCGATCAAATTCCTTGGGCCAAAAGCAACGTCGCCGCCGGCAAAAAGGCCGGGTGCCGAAGTTGTCAGTGTTTTCGGATCGACTTTGATGCCGCCGGCGGGCGTTAGCTCGACATTATCGTCAGGCGTTAGGAAAGAAAGGTCCGCCTGCTGGCCGATCGCGAGAACGACGGAATCGGCCTCGAGTGTTTCGGTGATAGTGTCGTCAAATTGAGGATTGAACCGGCCGTCGTCATCGAAAACGCGCGAAACGCCGCGAAGCTCGACCTTTGTCAATCGTCCGTTTTCGCCGATGAACCGCCTGGCCGAACGTGAGGGATGGAACGTAACGCCTTCCTTGTGTGCCTCGTGAAATTCTTCCTGCCCTTGAGCGGTTCGCACGACGGGAAGTTCGCTGATCGCTTCGAGGCTGATCATTCGGACATCGGTCGAACCAGACCGGATCGCCGAACGGGCGGCGTCCATCGCGGACTTTATTTCGCCGCCTGCCATTTCGCTGCCTTCACCGTCGGCAACATCGTCAAGCCCGCGACGCAGTGCCATGCGGGCGGCATCAAATGCGACAAAGCCGCCGCCGATCACGAGGACCTTCTTCCCAAGGTCAACGCGATACCCGTTATTTATATTAAGCAGATAATCGACCGCCTTGATGACGCCGTCGAGTTCCACACCTTCGATACTCAGATCGCGGCCTTTTTGCACGCCGACGCTCAGGAAAACGGCCTTATAGCCTGCGCTCTTCAATGCCGCCAGCCCGAATTCGGCATTTAGCGGCGTATTGTATTTAATCTCGACGCCGAGGCTTTTTATCTTTGCGATCTCTTTTTCTATGATCTGGCGCGGAAGGCGAAATTCCGGTATGCCGTGATACATCATTCCGCCGGGAAGTGCGGAGGCCTCAAATATCGTTACCTCATAGCCCATCAACGCAAGATCGTGGGCACAAGAAACGCCGGCGGGACCGGCGCCGATGACAGCGACTTTTTCTTCGCGTTTGAATTTGCGTTTGCTTGTCTCAAGGATCGGCAAATGCCAGCGGACCTTGTTGCCCGCTTCTTTGCCGCCCTCGAACAGAGTGTCCTGAGTTGCGGGCTCCATTGATTCGATACCGTACTTTTCGGTAACGAACCGCTTGAGCGCCCGAATACTCACAGGAGCATCGATCTTCCCTCGCCGGCACGCATCCTCGCACGGAGCGGCGCAAACGCGGCCGCAGATCGACGCGAGCGGATTTGGCGAACGTGCAACTAGATATGCTCCCTCATAATCGCCTTCGGCGATCATCTGCACATATCTGCCCGCATCGGTCTTCACCGGACAAGCAGCCTGGCACGGGATCATATTCTTCCAAAATTCAACATCCGGAATTATTGTCTTGAATTTGGGATCGCTCATAAGATCGGTCGAATATTCAAATTTGCGAGATCGCTTAACCTTTCGAACAAGACGCTTCGATAGCCGCCCGAGTGAAGTTCACCCGGCCCTGCACCAAGCCAGCTTGGGCTTCAAAGCTATTTGAGTTCTCCGCGAAAAATCCCACGCCATAGCGCTTATTGATTCGCGGTCAGGAATCTTGAGATCGATCGCCACAAAATCAGCTTTGGAAAAAGCTGACCCGGATCGAAATTGGAACCCCGGCCTGCAATGCCTCTATGACCGATGCGTGAACCTGCTGGACGTCTTGATTTATAAGCTGTTTTATAAGATCGCTTCATTTATAAAGACCCCTGTCGTTTCATTATCAAGCGCAGATGACGGCCACTCCGCTCATCGTTCATCGTTTGCAACAGGACAGAATTTCTGCATTCCCGCTTATGGTGTATGCAAATCATATTCCGCACGGATCGGGCTGAATTTATTGGCGTCGAAGAGTGATCTGATCGCGTTCTTACGGGCGGGAACTGTTGAAAATGAAAACCTGAACGGCGGATTCGGACGTGTATCCGGGTATTCATACAAGACTAACAAGATATTCGTGGACGTTTTTGGCGTGGACGGAAAAGGGAAGGGCCGATTCGGATGTTAGGCTTGTTGCGGGGGACGCACGTGACCGCGGCCATTACCTTAGGTGTACAGGTTGTATTTTGTGATGTATTCGGCAACCTCAACCGGAATATCCTCTTTTCGGTCAAGATGGCCGTCGCTGAGGTCGAGCCGCAATTCGGTTGCGGATGCGTCGTACTGGATGGCGTTTGTGATAAAGATGCGCCGCTCGCTCGTGTCATGCAGCTTAGCGGGCCGGCCCAAGCGGAGGTCAACTATCCGCTCACGCACCCTATCGGTCACATGGTCGAAGGATATATCGTACCCAGGACGCGTTACCACGATGTGATCGGCGGATAGCAGAACGCTTTCCCACTCACGCCACGTACGAATGTCCGTCCACGAATCGGCCCCCATAACGAAAAAGACACGCGATCCCGGATGCATTGCGTGAAGTTCCGCGAGCGTATCGATGGTGTACCGCTTTTCATTCTTTTCCAGCTCAAGTGTGGAAACGGAGATCTTTGGATCCAGGCTGGTTGCAAGGCAGAGCATTGCAAATCGATGATAGCCAGAGGTCGGCTGCCGGTCAGGCTTGTGCGGGGCGTGGAACGCAGGAAGAAAAAAGAACCGGTCCAGGCCGAAAAGATCGATCAATGCGCGAGCGATAGACAAGTGTCCGTTATGCACCGGATCAAACGTGCCGCCAAAATAAGCGATCCTTTGCATACGTTCAGGCATGCGAAACCTGTTCCTCTTCGTCGAGCACCATCGCATCCAGTGCCCGGCTCACCGCGAACGTCAATTCCTTCACACCGGTCCCCGCCGCGGATGATATTGCGAAAAATTGTTTGCCGTCCATTCGGGCCCGTGCCTCGAGATCCGCGAGCCTTTCCGGCTCGTCCAGGGCGTCGATCTTTGTAGCGACGACGATCTGAGGCCTTTCGGCAAGTTCTGCGCTGTAGTTTGCGAGCTCGCGGTTGATGATGATGTAGTCCTCGACCGGATCACGGCCCGAAGCCGACGAGACATCGACCAGGTGGAGGATAAGCTTTGTCCGTTCAATATGCCTGAGAAATCTGTCACCGAGGCCTGCTCCCTCAGACGCTCCTTCGATCAGGCCAGGGATGTCGGCAACAACGAATGTTCGGTAATCGCCCATATCGACGACGCCGAGGTTTGGTTCCAGCGTTGTGAACGGATAATCCGCGATCTTTGGTTTTGCGGCAGAAATGACCGAAATGAGTGTCGATTTTCCTGCGTTCGGAAAGCCGACAAGGCCGACATCCGCAATAAGTTTAAGCTCAAGCTGCAGCTCTTTTTCCACTCCCGGCCGGCCCTGATAATGAAATTTGGGCGCCCGGCGGGTCGGCGTCGCAAAATGAGCGTTGCCCCAACCGCCCTTGCCGCCTTTCGCAATTAGATAACGCTGCCCCGGTTCTGTAAAGTCGAATGCCAATTCGGCCGTGTCCGCGTCGAATACCTGCGTACCGACCGGCACTTTTACGGTCACATCCTCTCCATCCTTGCCCGAACGGTTCGATCCCTCGCCGTGGCGGCCCCGTTCTGCCTTGTGTTCAGGGTTGTATCGCAGGTGGAGCAGAGTATTAAGCCCTTCATCGGATTCCATCCA
>JADLDC010000036.1 GCA_020846885.1 Acidobacteriota bacterium
AGTCCAAGGGGGGATGTTAAGAAATTCGCTAAATTCCTTCTGGCATTTTTTGACAAACATAGTAAATTAGCTAAAATGACCTAACTCTAATAGAGTTAGGTACTTGTTTGGAGGAGAAGATGAACAATCCGCAGAATCCGGTCGCCCGCAAAACGGGCCTGGTCATTCAAGACGTGCCTGAAGAAGTGTTGGTGTACGATACGGACACCAACAAGGCCCACTGCCTTAATAAAACTGCAGCTATGATATGGCGCTCCTGTGACGGAACACGATCCGTCCCCGAGATCGCAAAATATGTAGGTTCGTTGGCGGGTGAATCCGTCACAGATGATTTTGTCTGGCTCGCGATAGATCAGCTTAACGAAAGCGATCTGCTCGAGAAACAAGTTGCCGCTGATTTCAAAGGCCTTTCGCGCCGCGATGTGATCAAGCGCATTGGTCTCGGGTCGATGATCGCCCTGCCGGTTATCGCATCGCTTGTTGCTCCGCCTACCGCGCGAGCAGCGGCATCGTGCAATTGCAATAACAATGCTGAATGCGGCCCGGCGACCCCTAATGCTGGTTGCCCGGCGGCTACTTGCAACGGAAGCGGGCGCTGCGAGACGTAAATTTTTCGGGTCCTCAAACCTTTTTGAGCAGCAAGCATCTCAAGTGTTTGCTGCTTTTTGTATTGGCAAAACCATGTCGTTTCGGGTGGCTGAAGCTGATGGAGATGACCGCTGGCACCGGCTCTACGCGCGCAAGCTTGAGGTCGAGGCGGTCCAGGCATTCGAGTTGTTCCGGCGCAACGGCATCGAGCCCGTCCTGATCAAAGGCTGGGCGGCTGCCCGAAACTATCCGGCTCATGCCCCGCGATTTTATTCCGACATCGACCTGGCCGTTTCAGCCGAAGAGTTCGACAGTGCACAGACACTGCTGGCCTCAAAAGAGGCAAGCAGAATAGGCATTGACCTGCACAGGGAATTAAGGCATCTCGATAGTCGTCCCTGGCGGCTGATCTTTGAGAGTTCACAGTTGATCGACCTTGACGGCTGTGCTATCCGCATCCCGTCACCGGAAGACCATCTGCGGATATTGGCCGTCCACTGGCTAAACGATGGCGGTGAAAGCAAGGACCGTCTTTGGGACGTTTACTACGCACTCGCGGCCCACGCCGGCACTTTTGATTGGGACTATTGCCTCGACGGCCTTTCTACCGTCCGGCGCGGTTGGATCATTGCCGCCGTCGGCCTGGCGAACAAATACCTGGGCCTGCCGATCGACGGGATCCCTTTTGCCGCCGAGGCCCGTGATCTGCCGCGGTGGCTAATTGCGGCCGTTGAGCGAGAATGGAGCCGGGGCGTGCTGCATCGGTCGCTTCATACATGCCTAAACGATCCGGGTGAATTTATTCGACAGTTGCGAAAACGCATTCCGCCAAATGCGATCCAGGCGACCATCGAGTGTGAAGGCGATATTCGAGCGGGCATGCGCCTACCGTTTCAGATCAGGTGCATGATGAAAAGATCTATACCGTCAATTCGCGGCGTAGCCGAAACAATACGGTCAAAAGCAAGATGAACGAGATTACCCTTGCCATCGAGTCAGCGGTCGGCGGGGGCAGCCTCGCGTTGATCGTTGACGGGAAAACTGTCGATGCCTGGCACGGCGGCGGCCAACGCTCGCGGTCTGAGGAGTTGTTGGCCGAGATCGCACAGATGCTTGACCGCGCCGGTGTTGAAAGATCGCGGCTATCGCGCATTGCAGTATCAAATGGCCCGGGAAGCTACACGGGGATCCGGATCGGGCTGGCGACCGCAATGGGCCTGGGCCGAGCTTTGTCGGTCCCGTGCGTCGGTATTTTTTTGCTGAACGCCCTCGAGTTGATGGGCCATTCGGTTGGCGAACGCATCGTCGTTGTGCCAATGGGCCGCAGCGGATTTTGCTGGAAATATACAGGCCCGGGGGCAAGCGCGGCTTCCGGCAGCGTGTTCTCAGGCAGCCTCGAAGAACTCGTCAAGTTTGCGTGTGCTTATCCAAACGCGCATATGGCCGCACAGACGGATGCATTTAACGCTATAGCCAATGCCGCAAAAATGCCGGCGAGTAGTAACGTGATCGACCTTGGGCGTGGGCTCGCGGAAGCGGTTGGCTTTGCCTCAACGAGTATGGACGACGGCCTCGAGCCATTCTATATCCGCGATACACCACCGAACGCCTCCATGGAGATCTAGAATTGGCCGATCCATTGCTGACAATTCGGCATTTTGAGAACGGTGACTGCGAGGCGGCATTCGAGCTTGCCGGCCGGCTTGGACTTAGCCCGTGGAGCATCGATGATTACCGACGCGAATTGGAACGCGAAGATTCACTGATGTTTGCGGCGGTACACGGCGGCGATCTTGTAGGCTTCATTATTGGACGGCTGGTCCCAAGTTCTGGCCCGGCGGGCGGCCTCGACGCGGAGATATACAATATCGGCGTTCTTGCGGCAGTTCATCGGTCCGGTATAGGCAGCAAATTGATCGAACGATTTATTGGGATCTGCCGGAAAAACAAGGTTGTTGACATCTGGCTCGAGGTCCGAGCCGCAAATCACGCGGCGAGAACCTTTTACAAGAACTTTGGATTTGAGGATTTCGCGGCCAGGCCCGGATTCTACCAAAACCCCTCTGACGACGCTCTCATCTTGCGTCTCCAAGCAAGCGGCGCGGGCTCGTGATTTTCTTTTAAAGAAGCCTTGAAAAACATTGGGAACGGGGCTAGAATGCAAGTTGAGCCCAGACCTTGATAACTTTTGACGTTTGGGCCAGATCAGATTGAAAAGTGAGGAACAAAAGCGCTATGGACTTGTCGACGCCCGATAGGGTACGAGATGAACTGCTCAAAGTAGATCCTTCTTTCCGCGAGTTAGTTCACCAGCACACAAACTACGAACAACGGCTGCAAGAACTTGCCCACCTGACCTACCCGAATGATGATGAACAACAGGAAGAATCTCTGTTAAAGAAAAAGAAGCTCCTTGTAAAAGATGAGATCTACGCAATAATGAGTCAATACGAAGTTTCGCATTGACGTAACAAAGTTCTTAAAGAGGCTGCCCGAAAAGGCGGCCTCTTTTGTTGCGTAAGCCCACGGCCGCCGGGTTGACCTGGTATGCGGGGGCGCCACAGCCGCCGAACGCGTATATTTCGAGTGACTCCGTTGTGGCAAAGGCAAACGTTCCGGGCCGGACCTGCATAGGCGACCCGCTTATGATCTCGTTGCCGTTAGAGCGGAACACATCGGCGATCTTTCCCGTCGCAAGCTCGAGAGCGTAACCTGTGTTCTCGCCATTTACCAGGACAACAAAATATCCACCGAGGCTTACTCCACCCTCAACTATCCGTCCCGTCAAACGCCGTTTCCATATCACATTGCCGTTATAGTCAGAGATCAGGTAAACGAAGTTGTCGAGTGAAGTAACCAGAATGCCTTCATCCGTTTCCATAATGGACGAGACAGCGGCGCCGGTTTTGAATTTCCAGGCAGCTTTGCCGTCGTCGATCGCAATATGCTCTACATTGCCGCGGTCACCGCCGACCAGCAGGTCACCCTTTTTTGAGAACGCGACGGATCGCGGGACCACGCCGATCTGGATCTTGCTCACTGACGCTTCGTTCGGGCCCGAAATGACGATCAGATGCTTTTCTCCCGTCCCGAAAACTATCCGGCCAGCTTGGAAAGCGGGCCTTGCGGTCACGGTACCGAATGGAATACTTCGCCACTGCAGTTCGCCTGTTCGGTTGAACATCGTCACGACACCCACCCGGCTAATGGCCGCGATCGCGTTGCCGGATCTGCCAAGGAAATATTTTTCCGAAAATGGAAGATCGGCCGACCAGGAAGTCACCCCCGTCTTGCCGCCGATCAGTCTAATAATAGATCCTTCCCCCGAGTTCGCCGCGTTTTGAACGGAATTGGTAACGGCCACCGGCCCAACTTCGAGCGGAAGTATGTCCGCGGCAAACTCGCCGCCGATTTCCAGGCGCCATTCAAGCGAAAGATCGCGCGAGGCGTATGAAGTTAATACTCCGTTGGTCGAACCGACGTAAATGCTGCCGGAGTTTGCGGCAAGCATCCCGCTTTGCGGAAGTGAGAGCTGAAGGCCGGAGCATTTTTCGAGAACGGCCGGCGGACGGATTTCGGGCTGAGCGATCGTCGTAGTGCCGATCACGCTCAGTAGAAACACAGCCGCCCATCCCGATTTTCGTTTTGATCCCATTGATTACGCGTATTAACGCGTCCCTGGCCCGTGCCGCAAGCTGACGCAAAGGATAAATCTTACCACACGCGCTTGACCGCCATAGATTGATGAATGTACTATCCGTGAAAGTTCGCTAACATTTATTTTTTAACTGGAGATACAATGTCTTTCAATAAGATCACTCTTGTCGGCCACCTTGGCAAAGACCCGGAACTTCGATATACGCCGCAAGGCATTGCCGTCTGTAACTTCACGATGGCGACCAACGACAAGCGTCGCGACCAGGCAGGTGAGCTTCAGGACGTAACAATGTGGTTCAAGGTAACCCTTTGGCGTCAGCAGGCCGAGAACGCGGCAAAGTACCTTGCAAAAGGCCGCCAGGTTTACGTCGAAGGACGGTTGCGTGTTGACGAATGGACTGACCGTGACGGGAATAACCGGCACACCCTCGAAGTTCAAGCGACCGATCTGCAATTTCTAGGCGGTGGAGGCGCACGAAATGATGAACAGGGGCATGATGAAGGAGGAACACCTGAATTTGCCGGGCCGGCCGGATCAAGTGCGGCCTCTTCGGGTTCGGGAGGCTCAGGCTTTGCGCGTCCCGCTGCGGCTGATGACGATATTCCGTTTTGATCGATCAGATGCTAGGCCCATCGGCCCATCTTTCTGAATTTACTGAATCTGGCCGCCGCGAGTTTAGACACATCGCCGGCGGCCAGTTCGTTAATGGCCTTGACGATGGTACGTTTCAGTTCTTCCGCGATAGCATTGAAGCGTCGCGCCTTTTCCGCCTCGGCATCTTCTCCGGCGATCTCCCATGGCTCTGGTTCCGGGACTATCTCGTCAATTACGTCCAAACGCTTCAGATCGGAGGCTGTTAGCTTAAGGGCGGCCGCGGCCAGGTCCGCCTTTGCCGCATCCTTCCATAGGATGGCGGCGCAGCCTTCTGGCGAAATGACCGAGTAGATGGCGTTCTCAAGCATGATCACCCGGTCGCCGACACCAATAGCAAGAGCTCCGCCCGATCCGCCTTCGCCAAGTACAACGACGATCACCGGTATTTTCAGACCGGCCATTTCGCGCAGATTAAGCGCGATCGCCTCCGCCTGGCCTCGTTCCTCGGCATCTATTCCGGGATATGCGCCGGGAGTATCTACAAAACAAATGAGCGGGCGGCCGAATTTTTCAGCCATATGCATTAGCCGCAAGGCCTTTCGGTACCCCTCAGGTTTTGGCATGGCAAAATTTCGAAAACGCCGCTGATTTGTGTCCCGGCCCTTCTGCTGTCCAATGACCGCGACCTCGATACCGTCTAGCCGCGCAAACCCGCAAACGATCGCCGGATCGTCCGCAAACCGCCGATCACCGTGGACCTCACAAAAATCGGTGAAAACCGATGTGAGCAGGTCCATCGAGTACGGCCGCTCCGGGTTACGGGCCGTCAGAACGCGGCCAAACGCGGCCTGCGGGTCATTCTGTTCTACTTCAACTTGCGGTTTCACAAATGCCATGCAATTGAACAGCCCTTTGATCTTAGGGCAGCCTCCAATGTTTCCGATCCTTTTAGCCGGACGACCGGCGTATCAATAACGACGGACAACCCGTTGATCGGTATTTCGATCAGTACCTCGCAATCGCCGCGCGCCTGATTAAGCAGCGAGTAAAGCTCAAACAGGTATCTCTCGTCCACCGAATCCGCCGGCAAGGTGAGCGAAACTCTCTTTGCGTTGCCGGATTCCGCACCGCGCAGTGAACGGATATTGCTTGCGATAACGGTCAGTTCCGCGCCTTCGGCAGTCTCGACCCTGCCTTCAACGATCAGAAGGGCGTCGTCAGCGATAAGCTCGCCGCACTTCGAGAACGCTTCGGCCCAGACTAGGCACTTCACGGCCGCCGAACGGTCCTCAAGGCGAAATATGCAGAAGCGGTTTCCTTTCTTACTGTACCGTATCTGCGACGCCGAGACGATGCCCGCGAGCGTTATCGTATCGCCCTGTGCGATCGACTCGTATTCGGCCACCGGCTTTATCTGGAGCCCCGAAAGAACACCTGAATATTCGTCCAGCGGATGTGACGAGAGATAAAAGCCAAGGGCCGCCTTTTCGTTCCCCGATAGTTCGGATTGCGTCCAGGCGCGGGTTTCCGGAAGCTGAAAGCTGTCGTCATCATCCTCCTTGACACTACCAAAAAGATCATTTTGCCCGCTTCGCCTGTCATTCCAGGCCTTCTGGGCGTAGGACATAGCATCGTCGATCGCCGCATTGAGCCGAGCGCGCCACTCGTTAACGCCTGAAGCATCAGGCAGCAGGGAATCGAAAGCTCCGGACGCGATCAGGCTTTCCAGCCCGCGCTTGTTTATCGCGCCCTGTTCTATGCGGGATACGAGATCGAATATAGAAGTGAATCGCCCTTCGCCGCGGGCCGCAAGGACAGCGTTTATCGTTGACTCTCCTATGCCCTTTATCGCACTCAAACCGAAGCGGACCGAATCGATCGCCGGCGTAAAGCCCAGCGAGCTCTCATTGATGTCCGGCGGCAAAAGCCGCAATCCCATCGAGCGCAGTTCTGTCGAATATTTATAGACTTTCGCACTGTCGTCGGCTTCGTGCGAAAGAACGGCCGCGAAGAAAAACGCAGGATAATGGGCCTTTAGATAAGCGGTTTGGAACGCCAGATAAGCGTAGGCAATACTATGGCTGCGGTTAAACCCGTAGTCGGCGAATTGGGCCATTAACTTAAAGATCGCCTCGGCCTTATCGCGTTTTATCCCTCTGTCAACAGCACCGGAGATGAATTTCTCTTCCTCCTTTGCCATCGCCTCACGCTTCTTCTTGCCCATGGCCCGACGCATCATATCCGCTTCGCCAAGGCTGTAGCCCGCGAGTTTCTGGGCAAGCTGCATGATCTGCTCCTGATATACAAGCACACCATACGTATTACTCAAGATCTCCTTCATCTCGGGGACAAGGTATCGGACCTGCTTTTCGCCGCGGTGACGGGCAATGTAATCGTCGATCATCCCGCCGTCCAACGGGCCGGGACGATAAAGAGCGTTCAAGGCGGAAAGGTCTTCCAGTTCCTTGGGCTTTAGCCTTCGGCATATCTCCTGCATGCCCGATGATTCGAATTGAAAAACGGCGTCGGTCCGGCCTTCGCCGAACAGGGCCATTGTCTTTTCATCGTTTAGCTCAATTTCGTTCCAATCGATCTCAATGCCGCCTCTGCCCTTGAGTTCGGCCAGACAGTCGTTAATGACTGTCAGGGTTGTCAAGGCGAGAAAGTCCATCTTCAGCATCCCGACCTTTTCGAGATCGCCCATTGAATACTGGCTCGTCAATTCGCTTTTTGCCGAGACAGCCACGGGAACTATCTCGTGAAGCGGCTTAGGCGAAATTACGACTCCCGCGGCGTGTACTGACGAGTGCCGCGCGCAGCCCTCAACCCTCAGGGCCAGGTCGAGCAACGCACGAACAGACGTATCCTTGTCGGCCATCTCCTTAAGGTCGGCCACCGTTTCCAGGGCCTGCGAGATGCTGACATTCCGACCGCGTATCGGCAGCGGTATCTGTTTTGCAATACGTTCGACCTCGCCATACGGCATATTCAAGGCCCGGCCAACGTCTTTGATCGCGGCCTTCGACGCCATTGTTCCAAACGTAATGATCTGGCAAACGGAATCGCGGCCATAAAGCTCGGTCACATGTTCGATAACCCTGCCGCGCCCGCGAATACAGAAATCGATGTCGATATCGGGCATCGAAACACGTTCAGGGTTAAGAAAGCGCTCAAAAAGCAGATCGTACTGCAGCGGATCGATGCCAGTAATACCGAGACAATAGGCTACGAGTGATCCAGCCGCGGAACCGCGTCCAGGGCCGACCGGAATATTCTGCTGGACAGCGTACTTAATAAAATCCCAGACGATGAGAAAATAGCCTTCATAACCCATCCGCTCGATAACCTCGACCTCGCGATCGAGCCGTTTCTGATAGGTTTCAAAGTCATATTTCAATCGGCCTGCTGCCTGCAGCGGCAGTAGTTTTGCGGCCTTTCGCTGTTCAAATCCTTCGGCCACCTGAAGTTCGAAGTATTCAGCCGGCGTTGTACATCCTGAGTCCTCCGGAATCGGAAAGCGTGGAAGCACGAGGTCCTGGCTTTCAAGGTTGAGGTCCACGAAGCAGCCTTGGGCGATCTCAAGCGTATTGTTGAGTGCCTCCGGCAATTCGCCGCCAAAGATATCCCACATCTCCTCGCGCGAGCGGACGTACATCTTCGTCGATCCGGTC
This sequence comes from Acidobacteriota bacterium, assembly GCA_020846885.1. GTDB lineage: Bacteria > Acidobacteriota > Blastocatellia > Pyrinomonadales > Pyrinomonadaceae > OLB17. The sequence continues at coordinate 8,512 of JADLDC010000036.1, forward strand.
TGTGCCGAACCAGGGGCCAACGTCCGTCCCTCGCCGATGCATTGCATTACCGCGTGTGCGCGGGCATCTTCTTCTGTCAGGTAGTGCGCGTTATTGCCCGCGACTATCGGGATCTCGGTCGAACGGGAAAGTCCCACGACGCGTCTGATCAAGTCAGCGTCTTCATCGAGTCCATGGTCCGATATCTCAAGAAAAAAATTCCCTCGTCCAAGGATCGCCTCCATCTCTTTGGCGGCCTTCGTCGCCCGTGCGACATCGCGATTGTGCAGAAAATGTGCAACGGCGCCGCCAGCCGCAGCCGAAAGTCCGATCAGGCCCCGGCTATATTTGCCAAGCAGGTCGAGATCGATCCTTGGTTTGTGATGAAATCCTTCGGTAAATGCCCTAGACGAAAGCTCAACAAGATTTTGATAGCCCGTCACGTCGCGGGCTAGAAGAACAAGGTTGTAGTACGGCCGCTCGCCGGCCTGGACCGCCGAACTCCGATCGGCTCGTCCCGCCGAAGCAACGTACGCCTCATATCCGATGATCGGCCGCACCCCGGCGGAAGACATTGCGCTATAGAAAGACACGGCCCCGTACATGTTGCCGTAATCGGTGAGGGCGCACGCCTCCATGTCCATTTCAGCGAGCTTTGCCGCCAAAGGCTTTAGTTGGATTGTGCTCTGCAAAAGGCTATAATCCGAATGAAGATGCAGATGAACAAAATCGCGTGCTTTGAAGTTCAGCGGTTCCATCGTGGCTCTGGCCTATGAAGAAAGTCTATCTCGAAACGTTCGGCTGTCAAATGAACGTATCCGATTCTGAACGTGTCGCGACGTCGCTTGCTAAGAACGGGTTCGAGATTACACCTGTCGAAACCGAGGCGGATGTGGTGCTGATCAACACCTGTTCGGTGCGCGAAAAGGCTGAACAAAAGCTTTACACGCGGGTCGGCGAGATCCGCAACTCGTTTGAGAAAAAACCGCTTGTCGGTGTCCTTGGCTGTGTCGCCCAGCTTGAGGGTGAAACGCTGTTTGACAAGATCGAGGGCATTGATGCGATCGTCGGAACAAAAGCCGTAGGCCGGATATCACATATTATCGACCGCGTACTCGATGGCGAGGACGGTATCGTCGATCTGGGAGAGCGAGAAAAAGAATACGATTGGACGGTTTCTGATCCTCAGCGGCATTCGCCCTTCGTCGCCTTTGTGCCGATCATAGAGGGCTGCAATAAATTCTGCACTTATTGCATAGTTCCCTTTTCACGCGGCAGGGAAGTCAGCCTGCCGGCCTCTGAGATCATCCGATCGATCCTCGAGATGCGACGGTCAGGGATCAAGGAGGTCCATCTTATCGGGCAGAATGTGAACAGCTACCGGCCGACGACCGACAGCGGGCTTGAAGGTTTTCATGGGAAAACACCTTTCTCGCGGTTATTGCGGGCCGTGGCCGCAACGGGTGTTGAACGCGTCAAATTCAACACGTCGTTTCCGCGGGACTTTAGATCAGACATAGTTGATGCGATCAACGAGCACGAAAATCTATGCAACTGGGTACATCTCCCGGTACAGTCTGGCAGTGACCGCATTCTGAGATCGATGAAGCGCGGCCATACCGTAGAAAGTTATCGACGCAAGATCGACTACATCCGTGCGTCGCCGCGAGACATCTCAATAACAACTGACATTATCGTCGGTTTTCCAGGTGAAACGGACGCAGATTTCGATGAGACGATGCGATTGGCTGAATATGCGGGTTACGATCAGGCATATATCTTCAAGTATTCGCCCCGGCCCGGCACCCCGGCCTTTGACATGGCAGATGACGTAGCGCCAGAAGTAAAAACGCGTAGGTTTCGTGAACTGGAAACTGTACAGCGCCGTACCCAAAATAGGCGGCTTGAGCGATACATTGGTCGTGTTCTCGATGTGCTTGTCGAGAGGCCCGCAACGCGTCACAGCGAACAGGTATCCGGCCATTCTCCGTGTCACAAGGTTGTAAATTTTGCCGGGCCGCGTGAAATGATCGGACAGATAGTCAAGGTAAGGATCTCTGAGATAAGGTCTAACTCGCTGTTCGGCACGCTGGACCGGACCGCATAACGTCACATGGCAGATACGCTGGTTGAAGTAAAAATTGGAGCCCTTATTATGGACCCGAACACGAACTCGCCTATCGTGGTCCTAAAAGGTGTGGAATCAGATACGGTCCTGCCGATCTGGGTCGGAGCGTTTGAGGCAAATGCGATCGCGCTTGAGATAGAAAAGATCGTACCGCAACGGCCAATGACGCATGATCTGCTTCGAAACCTTATAGTCGAATGCGGGCTGCGTCCATCGCGCGTAATCGTGACCGACCTTCTTGAGAATACATTTTATGCTTTGATAGAATTGGTCAACGAGAACGATGAACTTGTGTCGATGGACTCGCGCCCATCGGATGCAATAGCCTTGGCCCTGCGGCTTGATTGCCCGATATTTGTTCAGCAAAAGGTCATCGACCTTTCCGCTGCGTCGCAGCAGGAAGGCGGCAAAGGCGAAGACGAACCGGCTCATCCGGCCGAAGACTGGCCGGACCTGATCGGATAGATCATTCTTGCGGCGCCGAGCCCGCTTTGATCGTTGAACGGCTGTTTTTATTTTTGCTTCTACCCCGAAATGATAATCGTAATAGCGAACCAAAAAGGCGGCGTTGGAAAGACCACGACTGCGATAAACCTGGCCGCAGGACTTGCGGCCCTTAAGAAAAAGGTCCTCCTGATAGATCTTGATCCGCAAAGCAATTCTTCGCTCTCGTTCCTTGAGCCGGAGGCGCTGAACGGCGGGGCGTACGAGCTTTTTGCCGACCCTGATCGATCGACGGACGAATTGATCTACGAAACCAGGGTCGCAAATTTGTCAGTGATACCGGCACGGATCAGTCTTGCAAAACTTGAGGCAAAATTGATCGGCGATTTTGACGCGGCTTTCAAACTGCGGGACCGGCTGGAAAAATTGAAAGGGAAGTTTGACATCATTGTTATCGATACTCCGCCGACGCTTGGTATCTTGACGGTCAACGCCATGGTCGCGGCGAACCACATTATTATCCCGATCCAATCATCGTATTTCGCCCTTGAAGGCACTGACGACCTACTTGAAACGGTCGAACGCATCAGGTCGCGGCCAAACCCAGACCTTAATCTGCTCGGCGTTGTAGTAACACTGTTTGACCGCCGCACGACTATCTCAAAGGACGTTGAGGCCCACATTAGAAGCGTTTTTGGCAAGAAGGCGTTCAACACGGTAATTTCACGAAGCGTTCGACTTGAGGAATCGCCCGCGCATAAAATGCCTATCTTTGATTACGCACCGCGTTCATCCGGCGCGATCGAGTACCAAAGCCTTTCAAAGGAGGTGCTTAAACGTGCCTAGATCAGGACTTCCAACCGGTGTAAAGATGCGTCACGACTCGCATTATGTCGACCAGATCGCCTCCAGATCGCGAAGCGTTGGCCGAACTGTATCCATTGGGGCGATCTTTCCAAACCCCGAGCAGCCAAGGAGCGATTTCGGCGATCTGTCCGACCTTACTGATTCTATCCGCGAAAAAGGCGTGCTTGAGCCGCTTTTGGTTAAACCAAAGCCGGACGGCCGATTTATGATCATCGCCGGCGAACGCCGATGGCGTGCCTCGCAGGCTGCCGGATTGACCGAGGTTCCGTGCATCGAGATGGATCTTGACGACAATGCGATCGCCGAGATCGCTCTGATCGAAAATCTCCAGCGTAAGGACCTCACAATATGGGAAGAGGCCGACGGCTTGGCCGCCCTGGGGCAGAAGTTCGGGTACACGCACGAGCAGATCGCTCATAAAATAAGCAAGAGCCGATCAA
>JADLDC010000037.1 GCA_020846885.1 Acidobacteriota bacterium
GCCGCCTTATGGCGCTGCTTTATGCCCGTGCGCGTGGTTATCCATTCGTCGGAAGTTTCAACGATCTTTTCCAGGTCGGCATTTGTAAGAATGCCTTCCGGATAGGCGTGTCCCATCCCGATGATGCCCGCGTTTTGGTTAGTCATTGACAAGAATTAGAACTTAAAAATCAGAGAATTTCAAAACTCTATTCAGTTTCTTTGACATCGAGTATCTGTCGGCCCTTATAGGTCCCGGTTTTGGCATCGATGCGGTGCGGCTGACGAGCTTCACCACTGTCTTTGTCAATATAGAACTGCGGTGTTTTCAGCGCATCATGAGCGCGGCGCTGACGCGTGCGCGAGTGTGAGTGTCTTCGTTTTGGATTTGGCATAATAACCTCTAACTGATCGCCGCGAAAAGGCGCAAAATTCGCAAATAAGGAACTCGGCTTTCGCGATTCTTCGTCTTAAACTTCACTATCCGCCGTAAGTCTTGCGCCGCTTCGCGGCTATTTCAAATTCTTAAGGGCGGCCCAGCGCGGGTCTATTTCATCCTGCCCGCATCTACAATCTACCAAATTGCGGTTCCCGCCGCATTTTTCACATAGGCCTTTACATTCGTCTTGGCAAAGGAACTGCTCAGGAATGTTCAATAATATCTGTTCGCGGGCGAGCTGCGTCAGGTCAAGAGTGTTTCCCTGAAGCTCGTCGGTTTCAAGATCTGCGCTGCCTATCTCATGTTCGCCTTCGCTGCCAAGCCTGCCTTCGGTCAAATATTCGACATCGAAATCGATCGATAAGGCGTGCTCGACGGGCTGTACGCAGCGTGTACAATCGATCGTTACGTTACCGCCAATATTGCCTCGGACCTTGATCGAAACAATATGCTTCTCGATCTCGCCCTCGACCGTGACCGGCCCGGCAATTCGGTAATTCGGCGTATCCAGGGCGATCTGATCAGCACCAGCCCGAAAGGCAAACGGCTTCACTAAGCCTTCGATCTTGGTCACATCAACGATCATCTAAATTCAGGATAAATCGCTCTTTCAAACAACTCAAAAGGCAAAAGTTCTAATTATACGGTTTGGGACCAAGGTGTCAAACGTAATTTGGGTCCGACCTAACCGGTTTGTAACCCTACCGCTTCATCAAGGGCCTGAAACCCGCGCCGGGAAAGCAGTTCGGCTAGCCCGGCGTTCAGGTCGCGGGCAAACGATGGCCCGGAATAAATAAACCCTGTGTATGCCTGCACCAGGCATGCACCGGCCGCAATTTTCTCAAATGCGTCGTTTGCCGAAAATACGCCTCCCACGCCAATGATCGGCATCTTTCCATTTGAAGATCTGTAGATCCTGGCAATAATCTCTGTTGACCGGACGGCCAGCGGACGGCCGCTTAACCCGCCAGCGATGTCGGCGGCGTTCGGCGTCTTCAACCCGTCTCTTGACACGGTCGTATTCGTTGCGATCATCCCGGCGACTTCGTTCGTCAGGCAGACATCGACCGCAGCCTCGATGCCTTTGTCATCCAGATCCGGTGCGATCTTAACAAGCAGCGGCTTTGCGCCCATTTCCCTATTCCGCCGTTGGAGGGCTCTGAGCAGATCATCAAGACTTTCGGCGTTTTGAAGTTTGCGCAGGCCCGGTGTGTTCGGCGACGAGATGTTCACAGCGATGTAATCGGCAACCGGATGGACAATATCAAAAGTCGAAAGATAATTCTCCACGGCCTCTTCATTTGGCACGTCCTTGTTCTTCCCGATATTAACGCCTACTATGCACTTTCGGTCGGGCTTTGCCAGCCTTTCTGCCACGGCTGAGGCACCGTCGTTATTGAATCCGAGCCGGTTGATCAACGCCTGATCACCCGGGAGACGAAACATTCTGGGCTTCTCGTTTCCCGGCTGCGGCCTGAGTGTCACGGTGCCGGTCTCAACAAACCCGAAACCGAGCGATGCAAGTTGATCGACCACTTGGCCGTTCTTGTCAAAGCCGGCGGCGATCCCGATGGGATTCTTGAACCGCAGACCAAACCGTTCGATCTCGTACGGAAATTCAAACCCGTAACGGCGAAATGCAATGTTCTGAGCGATGCGTGTTGCTAGCCCGCTCTTGAGGAATCTCATTCCCGCCTCGTGAGCAGTTTCGGCGTCCAGGCCGAACAGCACCGGCCGCAGCATTTTTTCGAAAAGTTTCGACATGCCAAATCCGATATATTAAAGGAAATCGGCGCGGAATCTAAAGTGAGCGCGGTTCTTTGAACTTTACGCGGCGCTTTGTTACGATTTCCAACCAATGGCAGACGAAAGCACCCTGGTTGAAAAATCCCGAATAATGGACAGTGCCCGCATCAAACGGGCGATATCGCGGCTAGCCTCTGAGATAGTTGAGGAAAATCATGGTGCCAAGGACCTGTACATAGTCGGCATACGCCGCCGCGGCGTGCCGCTGGCTGAGCGGATAGTTGATAAGATCGAAACGCTTGAGGGCGTTCGGCCTATATACGGCATTATTGATATTACGCTTTACCGTGACGATCTTTCGACCGTTGGGGCCAACCCGATAGTTAATCGGACCGAGCTTAACGAAGATGTTGACGGCAAGATCGTCGTCCTTGTGGATGACGTTCTATATACAGGCCGAACGATCCGCGCGGCAATGGACCAGCTAATGGATTTCGGCCGCCCGCGCAAGGTCCAGCTTGCCGTACTGATCGATCGGGGCCGCGAACATCGTGAACTGCCGATCCAGGCTGATTTTATCGGCAAGGTCGTTCCGACAAAACAGACCGAGATAATCAGGGTCATGCTGAAAGAATATGATGACATAGAAGCGGTTGGCATTTTTGAAAAGCCGGCCGAATAGATCGTGAAAGCAAGGCACCGGCCTTGCTTTTTTTGTACGACGGGCTAACGGCCAGTCGAACGAAGATGGAAAAGCCGTTCAAAAGAAGAGATCTCCTCGGTATCCGCGAGCTGGACGCGGAAGAGATAACGGGCATTCTCGACACCGCCGAGAATTTCCGCGAGATCGATACGCGTGAGATAAAAAAGGTCCCGGCACTTCGCGGCAAGACGGTGATCAACCTATTCTTTGAGAACTCGACGCGCACGCGAACATCGTTTGAGCTTGCCGCAA
>JADLDC010000038.1 GCA_020846885.1 Acidobacteriota bacterium
GAGGGCCGAACCGATAACTGTACCGGCCCCGAACCGCCAAAGGAACGGTTCGTCATCCTCGAACAGATATGTGACCGCAAAACCGCCGGCGGCGACCGCTGTGATCAGGAGCAGAGCTAACAGCATAAGGTGCGAGTGTGAGTACCTCACTAAATTAGCCTAAATCCGATCGCAATAAAAGCATTCAGTCCCGGCTTTGGCACAACAAGGTCTATTCAGAGTAGGGATATTGCTCTAACGGCAATTGTTTCGAGGGTTTCGTTTCTTCTTTCGACTGTTTCGTGGTCCGGTTCAGATTTCGCCGCCCGAACCTACTTTGAATCACCTCTTCGGCATCAGCCCTGATTACATTGCCGCTTGGTATTACGTTACGCTATACTTTTTTCGCTTTCCATCACCATTTCGAATAAGTTGAGGGCGTTCGTATGATCAGGCTAATTCTTCTTCTCACGGCGGCGGCAGGAGCGGCGTTTGCGCAGGGTATCGTTTCTGATATTTCGGTCACAGGCATCGATGGACCCGCTCCCGCTAGTTCCCAGATCAAGGACGTGGTCCGGTTCAGCGAACGGTCCGGGCTGGTTTATACAAATGACTCGATCTTTCGCACCGAAGATGCCGGCGGCACATGGGATCAGCTTTCGCTCCCTCTCCTTCCGGGCCGTTCGGTCGCTTCAGTGCTTTTCAAAACGCCGATGACCGGCCTTGTCCTGATCGCCGATCCGTCGTCTGTATCATTTGAACTTGCCGGAACCGAAGACGGCGGAACAACGTGGAAGCGATTGCCGATCGAACTAGAGAATGCGGCCTTCCTGGAGGTCATTGTCGCCGATGCGTCGCTAGCGGGCGAACCCGGCGGAACACTTGAGATCACCGCACGCATTCCGACTAGCTCGAACTTTATCGGAAAGGCTGTTTATCGTTCAAATGACGGTGGGGCGACATGGTCGATCGTCGGCCGTTCGGTCGAACTTAACACGGAAGTCACTGCCTCGGCGGCCGCAAAAAAACGGAACTGGACGGTGGAAACCTCGGGCGAGTGCCTCGGGTTCAAATCAGGTTGTATCCAGGAAACAAAGCTGTTCATCTCCGGACGCGAAGTTACGCCGCCGAAGATCAAGCAGATACAGCGGCTCAGCCGAAATGCCGCCAAGGAACAGGCTCGTGCGGCCGTGCCCGGCGGTTCGACGCGGGTCAGCCTGAACCGCGGCTTTGACAAGTGCCAGGCGGGCTCGACAACGCAAATGCAGATCTGGTGGAACAATTCCTATTTCTTTGATTCGAACATCTATTTCAGCGGCCGCAACCGCGCCTGCCCGTCGCAGCCATTTACAAACAACCCTGCCTGGATCGATCAGGTATCGACCATGGGATGGGGCCTGATCCCGACGGTCGTCGGATATCAATCGCCATGTACTGCTTCCGCCACGACCGCAAAGCTTAGCTACGATCCTGCGGTTGCGGAACAGCAGGGACGCGGCGAGGCCGATATTGCCTCGGCGGACGCGCTAAGCATTGGCCTGAATGCAGGTTCTGTCATCTACTACGATATGGAGCGGTACGAGGAGACAGGTTCGACACCAGGCTGCCGCACCGCCACGGTCGCATTCCTGAAAGGCTGGACCAACCGAATACACGAGCTCGGATATATCTCGGGCGTGTACGGGTCGCCCAAGAATGCGATCGAAGATTGGCAATTGATGGCGCCGGCGGACCGCATGGATGCCGTTTGGATGGCGCGGTGGGACAATGTGCCTTCGGTATGGCGATATGTCTCGTTCGCAAATTTCCCGACCGATTTGTGGATCGACCATCAGCGCATAAAGCAATGGCAGGCGCCGCACAATGAAACATGGGGCGGCGTTACGTTCAATATCGACGGCAACATCTCAGATGCTCCGGTTGCGGGCGTTCCGTTTCGGCGAAACACCGCGGCCGATTTTGACGGAGACGGCAGGACCGATGTCAGCGTCTTTCGCCCGACGACAGCGGAGTGGTTCATTTACGGCTCGGCCGGCCCGACGTTCAGCGCACATTCGTTCGGCGCGGCATCGGACACTTTGACACCCGGTGATTTTGACGGCGACGGCAGAACCGACCTGGCCGTATTTCGCTCCGCAGACTCGACCTGGTACATGCTTACAAAAGGTTCGTTTACTTATCGCCAGTACGGCCAGGCGGGCGACATCCCGGCCGCGGCGGATTTTGACGGCGACAATAGAACGGATATCGCCGTCTTCCGCCCGTCCACGGGGACTTGGTACATCGCGTACAGCGACAGCGTTCCGAGCTTTCGCCGGGTCCAGTTCGGACAGGACGGCGACCGGCCTGCTGTCGGTGATTACGATGGTGACGGACGCGCGGACATTGCCGTTTGGCGGCCTTCGACCGGCATGTGGTACGTGCTCGGCACAACTGCGGGCTTTTATGGAGTGGAGTGGGGCACAGCGGCCGATGTGCCGGCGCAGGGCGACTACGATGGCGATGGCAAGGCAGATCCGGCCGTCTTTCGAAACTCTGAGGGAACCTGGTATGTGCTTCAGTCCAATTTGGGAACGCTCATCCAGCAGTTTGGACAGGACGGCGACCGGCCGGTCACCGGCGATTATGACGGTGACGGCAAGTACGACATCTCGGTCTTCCGCCCGTCGGACAACACATGGTACGTGCGGCAGCAGGGCGGCGGCTATACTGCCCAGACGTTTGGCGGGCCGGGCGACAAGCCGGTCCCGACCGCCTACTTGCCCCAATAGGAGTTGGATCGCATGAATTCGCGTCTGCGGGCCGTTTCACTTCGGTTTGCCAATTCGGTACAATCACCGTTTGCGCCGACGGACCGCATTTACTCAGTAGCCGGCGCACCTAAGACTTATGCTTCAAGCCGGCATCGTTGGATTGCCCAACGTAGGAAAATCAACGCTTTTTAATGCGCTTACCGCGCAGGAGGCCGCACTGGCGGCCAATTATCCATTCGCTACGATCGAACCGAATGTCGGTGTCGTCGCCGTTCCTGATGAACGCCTTGCGGTGCTTGAGAAAATGAACAAGGCCCAGAAGGTGGTTCCGGCAAGTGTTGAATTCGTCGATATTGCGGGGCTTGTCCGCGGGGCCTCGAAAGGCGAGGGCCTGGGCAATCAGTTTCTGGCAAACATCCGAGAAACGCACGCCGTTATCCAGGTTGTCCGTTGCTTTGAGGATGAGAATATCGTCCACGTCGAAGGTTCGGTCAACCCGGTCCGTGATATCGAAACAATCCAGATCGAACTCGCGCTTGCCGACCTTGCCTCAGCCGAAAAGCGTCGAGACAAAGCCATGCGTGCCGCTAAAGCCGGTGACAAGGATGCGAAACGCGAGATCGAGATACTCGATAAACTGCAGCCGGTCCTTGAAGAAGGCCGCCCCGCACGCTCGGTCGATCTGGCAGACGAAGAAAAGGCCATTGTTAAGACTTGGTTCTTTATCACGACCAAGCCGACCATCTATGCCGCGAATGTGGATGAGGCCACACTTGCAGATCCGGCGTCGAATCCGCATGTTCAGGCCGTGATGAAACACGCCGAATCGGAAAACGCCGATGTTGTCCCGATATGCGCAAAGCTCGAAGCTGAACTTGTAGCGCTTGACCCGGCAGAACGCGGCGAATATCTAAAAGACCTTGGCCTATCTTCGAGCGGCGTCGATAAGCTGATCAAGGCGGCATATCACATGCTTGGGTTGATGTCGTTCCTGACCGCTGGGGAAAAGGAAGTACGCGCATGGACCATCCCGATCGGCACAAAGGCTCCGCAGGCGGCAGGCGAAATTCACACCGATATCGAACGCGGGTTCATTCGCGCCGAGATCGTCGGCTATGATGACCTGGTCGCGTGCGGTTCAAGAAAGGCCGCAAGTGAAAAAGGCCTCGCGCGGCTCGAGGGCAAGGAATACGTGATGCAGGACGGTGATGTCGTCGATTTCCGGTTCAACGTATAGATGGTTTTGACGGAATGGAAAGTCAGCGTAAAGCGTGGAAGATATTGGTCGAAGTTTGTATCGATCTTTTTCCCTCTGCACTTTCCCGGCAGATCTAAGATCGCTTGCAAAATGAATAATTAAAAGTAAAATAGTCTTCAACAGCGCCGGGTTCGTCTATCGGTTAGGACGCGAGATTCTCATTCTCGAAAGACGGGTTCGATTCCCGTACCTGGTACCATTCATCTTTCAACAAATGCAATTTTTGGCCGAGGGCATTCGCGAAAGCGTTCCAGGAAGTTCGCTATTCGCCCAACCGCTTCGTGCAGGTCATCGACGTTTGGCAGGAACACGAGGCGAAAATGATCGTGCGATCTCCAGTTAAATCCGGTTCCTTGTACTATCAAGACCTTTTCCTCACGGAGCAGGTCGCAGGCAAATTGCTGATCGTCTTCGATCGGGTAAATTTCGGGATCGAGCCGCGGGAACATATACAAAGCTGCTTTTGGCTTTACGACCGAGACGCCCGGAATTTGCGATAAAAGGTCGTAAGCCCTGTCGCGCTGGCGGCACAGCCTGCCGCCGGGAGCGACAAGATCATTGATGCTTTGGTGTCCGCCCAAAGCGGTTTGGATCGCCAATTGTCCCGGCGTGTTCGAACAAAGCCGCATCGAGGCAAGCATATTCAGCCCCTGAATATAATCGCCCGCTCGCGACTTTTCGCCTGAAACGATCATCCAGCCTGACCGATATCCGCACGACCGATAGTTTTTACTCAAGCCGTTGAACGTCAAAAACAGCACGTCATCAGCGAGCGAAGCTATGCTTGTGTGCGTGTTGCCGTCATAAAGCGTTTTGTCATAGATCTCGTCGGCGAAAACGATAAGCTGATGCTCGCGTGCGATCTCGACGATCGACCGCAGCACTTCGTCAGGGTACAGGGCACCGGTCGGATTGTTTGGATTTATGACGACTATGCCGCGTGTTTTTGGGGTGATCTTCGCGCGAATATCCTCAAGGTCGGGCAGCCAATCGCTTGCTTCGTCGCAAATGTAATGTACAGGTTTGCCGCCGCTTAGGCTTACGGCACCGGTCCACAACGGATAATCGGGAGCAGGGACCAGTATCTCGTCGCCCGCGTCGAGCAGAGCGTTCAGAGACATAGTGATAAGCTCGCTCGCTCCGTTGCCCAGATAAACGTCATCGACCGTAACGCCTCGAATTCCCTTTTCCTGCGTATAACCGACCACCGCGCGTCGCGGGGCGAACAAACCCTTGCTGTCCGTATATCCGGCCGAGTGCGGCAAGTTCCGGATCATGTCCTGAACGATCTCATCCGGCGGCTCAAAACCGAATGAAGCAAGATTGCCGATGTTCAGCTTTATGATGCTCTGCCCTTCGTCCTCCATCCGCTGTGCCAGTTCCAAAACCGGGCCGCGAATGTCATAGAAAACATCGGCCAACTTGCTTGATTTATTGATCGGTCTCAAAAGGAAATCTCCGGCGGCCGCAATTTATAAGCATTTTCCGGAATAAGTGAAAAGTGATAAGTGAAAGGTGAAAACCGATCTTCGCGGTTACCACTTTTCACTTATCACTTATTCCGAAAGGGTCTTGAGTATGCCCTCGGCAGGATTCGAACCTGCAACCGAGCGATTATGAGCCGCGCGCTCTACCGTTGAGCTACAAGGGCATGAACTGTAAATCTTAATGCATCAAGTAAGGGAATCGCAACCTGGCTGAGGTAGCGATTCAGGAATTGGCTGCAGAAAATGCCTCGGAACGCTCAAGCCTCTGCACCGATATGAAACGTGCCGCCTGTCGGGATGTGATATCGCGGACGACCTTGATCGCCAGGACGGCCGCAATGATGGTCAGTGCGGACGCAACCACGAATCCCAATCCAACGACTGAAACATTGTCTGTGCGGTCCAGGTCGAACAATTTATCGACGCCATTGGTCACGATATTTGCGGCCAGCCAAAAGCCCCACCACAATGCCATAAAAGTAGGCGCACTGTGAAGGCTCTCTGTCAGAAACATCTGGTCCTGCGGTATTTCAGGGTCGCTTTCGCACCAAACCTCGCGGACGACTTGAAACGGCTTTACCAAATTGGCAAACGGAATGAACCACCATCCTACGGCCCAGCCTGACGAAAATCTCAAAAAGGCCGGCCGCAGGGCGAGCAAATTCTTGTGCGAAAGGTTCAGCCAGATCAGGAATACCACTACGGTCGCGATAGTCACCGGTACCTTGACTATCGTCAATAGGCCGTAGATCAAATACCACGCCGACATCGGCCCTTCTTCACCGAGGTCGATGACCGAATCGGGCATCAGCATCGCTCCGATGCCGCTAAGCCCAAGCGGAACGTGCAAGAACGAAATAAACGCGAGCCCGGCAATCGTTATCAGGCTCCATGTGTTTGTCGATCGGTATACTTCTGTCATCAGGAAATTTCGCGGGGTTGTCTTGAGTACAGACTGGAAAAGAATAGCACATTTCAGTTACCGGGCTTGTTTTTCCGGCC
>JADLDC010000039.1 GCA_020846885.1 Acidobacteriota bacterium
TCGGGTGCTCCAAATCGGGACGGCAGATAGACGATAGGTGTAGCTGATTCTGTCAGGTCGCGGTCAGCTTTCGACGGCATTTCCAGTTTGCCCTGGTTGGACGGCGCGGCCGCGGCCTTCTTTGGCGTTGGCGTCGGCTTTGCGGTGGCAGTGGTCGAACTGCCGCTGAACATGCCGCGGCCGAAGGCGAAGAAAAGAACGATAATGCATGCCGCCCCGAGGACGATGGCCGCGATCGTCTTGTTTCGCTCGCTTTTTGTTTTTCCTTCAAAAAGTTTCATCACTGATCACTGTTGCTGACCTGGGTCGACGGGAGCAGCCTCCAGCGACGGCCGCCTGAAATACGCCGCCATCTCAATGCGGAGGCTGACGATGGCGCCATGAGTTTTACCGCGATAACTGTTCGGCAGATTTGGCTGTGCCTGGGCCGGCATCGTTGTCGGATCGAAGCCGGATTCCATCGCGGCAGCTTGCGCTGGGTCAGCTTGGTCCCTACTTTGCTTTTCCTGCGAATCCGAGGGCTCAAGCTCGACGGCGCTGACCACGACGAACTCGCTGCCGGTCTCAAGTTCTCGGATGAACCGGCGTAGGTTCGCATATGGCCCTTCGACCGTCATTGAAACATAAACGCCGGGGAAGTAGCTGCGGAATTTGGATTTACCGCTTTTGTCCTCATTTCCAGCCGCCTTTTTGTCATCAAGAATCTCGAGTGGCGAATAATCGGGGCCGGACGAATTCACCAAGCTGTAAGCATTGATCAGCCCGTTGATCCGCTGATAAAGGGCCGTCCGTCCGGTTGTCGGGACAGGCAGATAATTCGACTCAAAACTGTTTACGCTATCGATCAGCTCGCCGACGCGGTGTTCGACATTCTCAATATTTCCAAATTTTTCCTGTGCCGAAGCTAGTTCCGTTTCCAGATTCTGGCGGCGGGCACGTTGACTCTCCACTTCTGCATTCGAGGGAACGACGAACAAAACATAAAGCAGGATGGCACCAAGCACGGCAAGCATACCCGCACCAAGCACGCCGATCTCAACCGGGCCGAACATACCGGTGTAAACCTTTCTTGCACGATTTACCGGAGCTATATCGAACTGCGGCTCTTTCTCAATAACGATCGTCTCATCTTTGGTGAGGAGAACAGTGCGGTCGGCCTCGTCAACAACCACATTTGGATCTGGCGTCCCGCCAAGGTTGTTACGCAGGATAATCGGCTCAACGCCGTCTTGTTGATTCGCAATATCTTTGTCCAGGTTCTGCTCACTCACTGATCAAAACCCTCCTTGTCCGGTCTGTGCAAGATCGACCGCCGGCTGCTGCTGCGGCGGAGCGGTCGCGTAGGTCTGAGTATAAATAAGGCGGAGCGTATATTCGGTGTAGGTTATCCGCTCGGTCTTTTGAAGGTCCTGGCCTCTTAGCTCTGCCTGGAACAGGCCGGAATTGTTCATACTGTCGATCATCGACATCACGGCCGAGTAATCACGGCTGAGGACCGCAAAATCAAGTTCTGCCTTGACCTGGCCGCCGTCCTTGTATACGTTCTCGACCGAGATCCGCGAGGCACTGACGCTGCCCGGCAAAACCGATTCAAGATCGGCAAACAGCCTCGACCATCCAAAAGATTTATTTGCCACCAATTTGTGCGAAGCGACCAATAATTCACGCTGCTGCGGTGTTAACTGTTGCTGCACTTTTTCTCCCTCGCCTTTGAGGCGTTCCACTTCCGTCTCCATCGCGGCGTTATCCCGTTTTGCCCTTGCCGTACTGTCAGCATTTTGCTTCAGGCTGGCTAGGAAGAATACGGTCGCCAGGCCGGCCATGCCGAGCAACACAAGCGAAATGAGGTACGGTGTCGTCCGGTTTCGAAACGGATGGCTGCTAAGGTTCAGTTTAGTGATCACGATTTTAATGCAGGGTGGCTGTTTTTATGATCCGCCAACAAACCCTGAATTTTACCAGAAATTACCGGCAAAGTCTTTCACGAAAGGATGCTGCCAAAGGTTGCAAAATTTTGATTGCGGCCTTAGTCGCTTCGCGGTTTCAACTGATGGTCCAGATCGCCCGCATCTATCGCCCCGTAGATGCAAACGCGGTTTCGGCCTTCGCGTTTTGCACGGTACAGTGCCGAATCAGCCATTTCGACAAGCTCGATAGGATCAGTTGAATCATCCGGAAATGCTGAAATACCTATGCTTATAGTCACGCGGTGCGTTTGGTCCGGGTTTCCCTGGCGGACAATGCTGAACTCACGCTGTTCGATCTCTTTGCGAATACGCTCGCCGGCAACCATTGCCTGGCCGATCTCGGCGTCCAGGAGAAACGCCGCGAACTCTTCCCCACCGAACCGTGCGGCCGCGTCGCCGCTCCGAAGGCACTTAATGATGCTGTCGCCTATTTCTTCCAGCGTCTTGCTGCCCGTCAAATGCCCGTACGTATCGTTTACGTTCTTAAAATGATCAATGTCCATCATTAGTACGCAAAACGGCCGGTTTATCAGCTTAGACCTCTCGGCTTCGCGGCGGAGCTCGGAAAAGAACGAACGGCTTGAGAGAAGCCCTGTAAGGTCGTCGTGCGAGATCAGGCGGTGAATAAGATGCTGATATTCGCGGTCGATCTCGTCAAGCAGGTCAAAACGGAGGAGCTGGTCACCGACAGTTATCTTGTCGCCATTCTGTAATGTTTCCGCTGTAATCCGCTCGCCATTGAGCAGCGTTCCGCTTCGGGTGCCAAAGTCTTTCAGCGTGTATATCGTCTCACCGGTCTCGGGATCCGCCGAACTTATGATCATTGCGTGCCGCCGCGCTACCTTGGCGTCGTTTACGCGGACGTCCGCGCCAATTTCGCGGCCA
This sequence comes from Acidobacteriota bacterium, assembly GCA_020846885.1. Lineage (GTDB taxonomy): Bacteria > Acidobacteriota > Blastocatellia > Pyrinomonadales > Pyrinomonadaceae > OLB17. The sequence continues at coordinate 2,853 of JADLDC010000039.1, forward strand.
AGTATCACCTCTTCACGCTCCAAAGGTATCGGCACGGCTATCAGGTCGCCCGATAAAAATACCAACGCCGGACGCAGGTCTCGAACTTGACGTTTGGGTTTCTGCATAAAGAAGGGAGCAGCAAAACGGGGCGTGCAGCAGAGCAGAATGGCTCCGAATAGATAGAATAGCGTAAGCCGGGCGAAAATTTCTACATTTTTTTGTCAATTTCAACAGATCAGCGACTGTTCAAAGTACATTGATAGCTAGCAAAAAACCTCTTGCCTCGTGGTATGTCGTTCTTATCTTGATGTTCGCGGCGGCTGATCAACAATACATGACACGAAAGCGGCGAAAAAAGCGACGGTGGCGTATGTTGGCTCCTTTTCTCTTTAGGCATGAGTTCCGTCGCGATTTCGGGTTTTTGGCGGGAGCACCTTACTATTGAGCAGGTGAAGATCTTGATCGTAAAACTTGGCAGCATCGGGGACATCGTGCACGCACTGCCGTCTTTGGCGGCCATTCGGTCGGCGTTGCCGGATGCTGAGATAAGCTGGGCTGTTGAGA
>JADLDC010000040.1 GCA_020846885.1 Acidobacteriota bacterium
AACGAGAGGGAGAATGACGCATCTGGCTTCGTGACGGTTTCAAAAGAACCTCTACACGACCGAGCTGCCATTCTCCTTTTCTATATCCAAATCTATACGAATTGGATACTTTTTTGAACATACAAATTCACGAAACAAGCGATACCTCGGTTGATGCATCGGACAGCAGGGCACCGAAATTTCGTGTAAATTGGGCCTGAGTGTGGTATAACCCAAGTTTACGCAGGAATTTCGAGGGAATAGAAGTTTGTAGGCAGTATGGACCAAGATCAGCGGTTGACGCCCTTACCGAAAGCGGCGGTGATGCGGGAAGTTCCGCATGAGTATCCGCCCGCGTATGCGTCGTATTATGACGATGAGGGCGGCGAGGGGCGGCGCTCGATAAGGCAGTATATTGACGTCGTTTACAAACGGCTGCCGTGGATAATCGCGCTTACGCTGATAGTGACCGCCGGTGCGGCGCTATATATGTATAAGCTACCGGCCGAGTATGAGGCGACGACGCAAATGCTGATCGAGCCGCGACGGCCGAAGGTCACGTCGAAAGACGCGATCAATATAAATTTCGGCCAGGACGCCAACTACTACAACACTCAGCTCAAGCTTCTTCAGAACGCTGAATTGATGCACGACGTAGTGGTCGATCTGGGCCTGTACCGGGAACCGGACCTGTTCGGCGAAGAAACGCGCGGTATCGGGTCTGCATTCCGCTCTATTTTTTCTAGCGATAAGTCGAAGGCCGAGGGCACGGCCACGCTGCCGGTCATAACGGAAAACGCCGCGGATGAGACCGCGAAGCCGGCCCTTACGGCCGAGGAAGATAAACGGGCCACGCAATATGCCGGACGGCTTCTGGGCGGGCTGACGGTAACCCAGCGCGAACGGACCAATCTGGTGGATGTAAGCGTGAAAACCCTGGACCCAAAGCTTGCGGCCGGCGTTGCAAATCGCGTCGCGGAATTATTTCAGGCTCAGGACGCCAGGCGCGAGACAGAAGGGGCAAAGCAGGCAAAAGACGATCTGGCGAAGTCGATCGTCGAGCTTGAACACACCATTACGAATCAGGAAGCCGACCTGATCTCGTTTATGAAAGAGAGTGACCTCCCGCTTGCTGAAAAGGGGCAGGAGTTGTCGGCGTCACGGCTTCAGGGCCTGAGCGCTACCTGGATGAGGGCAATGGAAGAGCGGCGGCAGCTTGAGACCCGCTATAACGCGGCGGTTGCCGCAAACGCTCGGGGTGAAGGCGCGAGCATTCCGGAACTGACCCAGAATGAGATATACCGCGACGCCGTCCGGCTAAGCACCGAACGCCGTGCCAAATTGCAGGAGGACATTCGCAGTATCGACAAGCAGATACAACAGGCCGAAACTGAAAAAGCGGAACTGCTCGTCAAGTACACCGAAGAATATTCGGAAGTAAAAAAGAAAGAAGAACGGATAGCTTCGTTAAAGGCTGCTCGTGAGAAGACCGAGAAAGAGGTTTCGGCGATAATCGAGCGTGATAAGAACGCGGTCGATAAGGACGCTGTCAACGGTGCGCTCGTTTCAATGCGGTCGCTTCTGGATTCTAAACGCCGCGAAGAGGCCCAATCTCAGGCGGCGTATGAGAAAGAAGCTGCACTTGCTAACGTTCAGGGAGTGGCTCAAACCCGCCTGACGACGCTAAAACGGAGCATAGACACTAACCGTAACCTGCTTGATACATACACCCAGCGGCTTAAAGAACAGGAACTGGCCATTGCCAACAGCACGCCGGACAACATCAAGATACCGGCCAAAGCGATCCCGCCGGCCGGGCCTATCGGGCCAAAGCGGAACAGGAACATTGTGATCGCTTTCCTTCTATCGCTTGCCGCCGGCATCGGGCTTGCGTTCCTGATGGATTATCTTGACGATTCGGTCAAGACCTCGGACGACATTGGGCGCCACCTTGGGCTGCCTACGCTGGCACTTATTCCCCATCACAGCGTGACGGAAAAACGACGGCTAAGCCTTGCGGCAAAAAACGGGTCCGTCGTTCCGGCTACATCGATAGTCACGCTCGAAGAGCGCCATTCGCCTATGGCCGAGGCATATCGGCACCTTCGAACTTCACTTCTGTTCTCATCGGCCGGAAAGCCGCCGCAGACGATATTGGTCACGTCGTCCCAGCCGTCTGAAGGCAAGACCACAACAGCAATAAATACCGCCATTACGCTGGCCCAATCCGATGCGGATGTGATCATCATTGACTGCGACCTTCGCCGCCCGCGGCTTCATTCGTATTTCGATATGGAGAACACGCAAGGGCTGACAAATTATCTTTCGGGCGAGCAGAACACGGACCAGATGATCAAGCGGTGCAAGGACCTGCCGAGACTTCGTGTGATCACGAGCGGCCCGATCCCGCCAAACCCGGCGGAACTGCTTAGTTCGGAGGAGATGAAGAAGCTGCTTCAATTCCTTCGCGGCCGGTATAAGCATGTGATCCTTGATTCGCCGCCGGCCATCTCTTTCACCGACGCTGCCATACTGTCGACACAGGTTGACGGTGTGGTGATCGTTGCCATGGCGGGCAAGAGTTCGCTGCACCTGATGCGGCGGTTCAAACAACGGCTCGGCAACATTGGAGCACGCATCTACGGCGTTGTGCTCAACGGCATCAAGGCCAACTCTATCGAATACGACTACTACGGCGGGGGCTATTACGACTATTACGGCAAGAGTGAGGCGGATACCTCGACGCAGTATTTTGAAGAGACGAACGCGAAGTCAAACGGGGCTGGATAATTATCTTTGTTCAAGATAATCGGCAAGTGCGGCCTCCCAGTGCCGCATTTGCGAAAAGCCTAATTTTTCACTGACCAGACACGTGAGCTTTGAGCTGACCGGACGGGGAGCCGGCCTTTGCAGTTCTTTGTATGAGGCAGGCTCGATGCGCTGGTGGTCGAAACGGCCCTGATCGCAAACTGCGTTAGCAAAATCAAGATAGCTGCAGCCGGGGCCCGCGTTAGTAGCGTGATAAACGCCCGGCAGGTCGGCTTCTGCCAGTTCACGCAGCCGGGCCGCAAGGTCGAGGGCGAATGTTGGCGTGCCGAAAGAATCGCCTATAGCTTTTACGGACCTGCCGTCGGCAAGCATTTGCGGGACGGCGGAAAGAAAGTTGGTCCCGCCAAGCCCATAGATCCAGCCTGAGCGGACAATGATCGAGCGTGGATTTACCGCAAATGCCAGAATTTCGCCTTCGCGTTTTGTTCGAGCATAGACCCCGAGCGGATTCGGCGTGTCGCGCTGGGTGTAGAAGTCGAGTTTTGTTCCGTCAAAAACGTAGTCGGTCGAGACCGTAACAAACGCCGCATTCACCGAACGGCAGGCCCGTGCAAGATTGGCCACGCCATCCACGTTTGCGGCATAGCAAGCCTTGATATTCGATTCTGCACGGTCAACGTCTGTAAAGGCGGCACAGTTTATTACCGCATTGGGCATTTCCTCGGAGATCTTAGCTGACACGGCCTTCTCGTCGGAAATATCCATTTCCGCATGTGAGAGCGCGACAACAAGATCCCCGGCGGACCTGCAGTAATTTTGCACGGCTTGAGCCAACATCCCGTTGGCACCCGTTATGACCAGTTTCATCAGGACCAAGGATCGGAGCGAAACGAACCGCCAATATTCTACTCATTGCCTGCAATAATTCAAGCCCTGCCGAAGCTTATTTTCCAATTGCCGTTATCGGTCAATGTGCCGCATCTGCTTCAATAGCAGTTCCGCGTACTTTCTGGGCGAGTCAATATTGTCGAGCACAACCTTGCCCGGAGTCTCGCTGGCGTTGTCTATCACTATGTCGCCGAACCCGAGCAGGCGCTGAAGCAGCGTCGCCGAAACCGTTACATCCTGGATACGGCGAAGAGGAACGTTCTGGGTCGAACGGGCGATCAGGCCGCGGTCTATCTCAATGGTCGTGTCGGTCAGCGTATATCTGACAAGTTTCTGCCGGGCGTGATAGAGCGCCGGTACGATCAGGAACAGCAAGCACAAGGCCAGGCCGAGCAGTACGGTCCCGCCCGCACCGAGAAGCTGCAGTACCGCTCCAACGATCAAGGCAACAATAAAGGCCGCGGCAACAGCGACCGCGTAGCCGAGGTAAACGAATTTCACCGTCGGCGTAATG
>JADLDC010000041.1 GCA_020846885.1 Acidobacteriota bacterium
CCAGGCCAAACCTCATCACCCGAAGGGAGATTGTTACCAGGAATGTCAAAGATCTTTAACCTATCGGCTCTCGTGCTGTTTTCAGCCGCCACACTTTTTACTATGTACCGAGAAACCCCGGCCAAAGTGCGCCCGGCCGTTGCGGACCCAAAACCGAAAGCCGTTCAAACGCGTGATGCGGCGCCGGAGATCGCATATACGATCTCGATGTCAAAGCCGTGGACACACTTACTGGAAGTTGAAATGCGGATGAAATGGCCCTCGGCCCGTCAGACAGTGGATGTAAAAATGCCTGTTTGGACGCCGGGAAGCTACCTGATTCGTGAATACGCCCGCCATGTCCAGGATTTCGCGGCCAAGTCGGGGACTTCCCCGCTCGCATGGAGCAAAATAAACAAGAATACGTGGCGTGTCAATGCCGACGGTGCGAAAGAGATAGTATTGAACTATCGCGTTTATTCGAACGAACTTACCGTTCGTACGAACGAATTGAACGACGAACACGCATTCTGGAACAATGGGGCGACGCTTATGTTCCCAGCCGGACAATTGGCGGCCCCATCGACCGTAACTGTTCAGCCATTTAATAACTGGAAGGTCGCGACCGGCCTGCCGAAGGTGGCTGGGCAGGCTAATACCTTTAGCGCGAAGAACTTTGACATCCTTTACGATTCGCCATTTGAGGTTAGTGATTTTACGGAAATAACCTTCAGTGTTCACGGCAAGCCACATAGAGTTGTAATGAGCGGCGAAGGCAATTACGACCTGCGGCAAATAGCGACGGATATCGCAAAGATCGTCGAGGAAGGCTACAAGATATTCGGCGAACTGCCGTATGACGATTACACCTTTATCGTCAACCTGCGCGGCGGCGGCGGACTTGAACATCTAAACTCGACCGCACTGCAATGGAGTCGCTGGGGCTTCAGGCCACAAGCCCGGTACAATGGCTTTCTGAGCCTGGTCGCACACGAGTATTTTCATCTGTGGAACGTAAAGCGGATCCGCCCGGACGCACTTGGTCCGTTCGATTACGAGAACGAAAACTATACCAAGCTTTTGTGGGTGGCCGAGGGAATGACCTCTTACTACGAAACCGTACTTAAGCGGCGAGCAGGCCTGATCTCCGACGACGCGTTCCTTAATGTCAAAGCGTCAATGATCGAGCAACTCCAGGCACGCCCCGGCCGTTTCGAAACGAGCCTTGAGGAAGCCAGCATGGATGCGTGGATCAAGTATTACCGGCAGGACGAGAACTCGGTAAACAATCAGATCTCGTACTACGATAAGGGCGATATCGTCAGTATGATGCTGGATATCACCATCCGAACGGCCTCGAACGGTACAAAGTCAACTGACGATGTTTTGCGATATCTGTACAACGAATTTTACAAAAAGGGCCGGAATTATACGCCGCAGGATTTCCAGAAGGCGGCCGAACTTGCGGCTGGCAAGAGCCTTGATGATTTCTTCACTAAATACGTTCGCGGTGAAGCGGAGATAGATTATAACGGCATAGTCCGCGGCATCGGTTTGACGATGAATGTGACCGAACCGAACCGTTCACGGGCATACCTTGGAGCTGATCTTGCCGAAACAGACGGCCGGCTGACCATCCGATCAGTTACGGCCGGTACGCCAGCCTATGAGCAGGGACTGAATACTGGCGATCAGATAGTGGCGATCGACGGCTACCGCGCGACGCAGACTTTCCTGCAATCGTACATAGGCGATAAGAAGCCCAACGATAAAGTGAAGCTGACTATCTTCCGCTTCGACAAATTGCGCGATGTGAATTTTACGCTTGGCAGTGATCAGCGGAAGGATTATAGCTTTGCACCTGTGGAAAACCCGACAGCCGAACAGCAGCGACTGTATAAGGGCTATTTGAACGCCGATCTTTGATCGAAGGGCTTAGTATGGGATCTTGACGAGGTAAACCCGGCCTCGAAAAAATGAATTCGAACTTGAGAGAACTGAAAATAGCCAGGTTCCTTATTTGCCTTGGCCTAACGGCCGGGCTTTTCTCTGCTTGCTCCGAAACGCCGCAGCCGCAAACGCCGACAGGGCCGACAAGTTTAAAGGAAGTTCCAGCCGTTCGCCTGAATTTTCGATACGAGGCCGATGTACCACCGCCGCCGGAGAAGCCGGGGCAAGCCACGGATTCGCGGAACGCGGCCGTCCAAGCTGATTTTGACCGGGCACGGCCAAACGAGTTACTCGATAGGACAATTCCGGCCCCGGACGGCAAGCGAATATTGGCAGTTTATCATCAGCTTGGCGATGCTCCGGCCGAGTTTCGGTTGGACATGTATTCGGCGGAAGGCCGCTTGCTGAGAAAGGTAACGGCTGACGCTATGGCGGCCCACTTTCCTGATACGATAGTTTGGTCCCCAGATTCCTCAACTGTTGCTTTTGTTGCAGTTACGCGGACAATAGCCGCTGCTCCGCCAACGCCTTCTCCAGCCGAAAGCGAGCCGGCGACGCCCGAACCTACGCCTGCAGCAAACACTGATCCTAACGCAAACCAAGCCGAATCCGCAGCCCCAGAAGCGAATTCAAACCCTGAGGCGGCCCCGCAGGCAGAAGCAACGCCAGCACCGCCAGCAAATGTCCTGACATTTCGTACCGAGCAGATCTACATCTGCAATGCGGAGGGCGACGGACTAAAACCGCTCACGCAGAGTGAAGGCCTGATCTATTTCTATTTTGTCTGGTCGCCAGACAGCTCGATGCTTGCGGCACTTGCCGCCACGGGCCGTGAATGGCAGGTACTCTCCTTCAGAGCGGAACAGGCAAAAGAACAGTTCGTTCCGCTTGGCAGGCCTAGAGTTATCGAGAAGAACGGCCGCGAACGGCGGCTCGATGACGGCCTGACCGCCGTGCACCCTGTCTGGTCGCCAGATTCGGCAAAGATCGCCTGTGCGTTCAATGATCAGGTCCGAATTTACGATGCCCGCGGCGACGCACCAACACAGGCGGCGGTTCTGCTCAGGAATCATCTCCTTCTCTCTTCACAGGCCTATGACCGCGAACAAGCTTCGTCGCTGAACGCCGCAAATACTAATATAAACGCAAGCTCGAATGCCGCAGGTGCAAGATCCAGCGCAAACAATGCGAACGCCGCTGTCCTGCCGCCCAGCGCCTTGCCTGATCCAAATACGCTTGTATCTTTCAATCCCATCGTTACGCTCAACTGGGTTACCGACGACCAGTTATACTTTGAAACGGCCTTTGTAAAACGGATGGCAAACGACGCGGACAGCGCCACAAGCTTTGCGCGTTGGCACCGGCTGATACTGACCCCGCAGCCGTCAGTACTTGGCCAGTAACCGCTTTGGCCTTCTGCCGGCCAACAGGATTGAACGTCAAATTATGCAATACTCATCTATTTCCGACATTTACGAAGCCAATACATCTGTACGGACAAAATTAAAGCAAGCGCTTGCTTCCGTTAACGAGCAGCAGGCAAAAGTTCGGCCCGATGGCGAAGACTGGTCGATAGCCGAGGTCGCCGAACATGTTTCGATCGTCGGCAATGGCATGTACCGGATATGCGCAAAGCTTCTTTCCAAGGCCGAAGCAGCCGGACAAAGTTCGGATGTGGCCATTGATCTGACGACATTTGGGGCCAGGATCGGCGAGATCGCCGAAATAAAGCTGGAGGCTCCTGAGTTGGTCCGGCCGACGGGGACGAAGTCGATAGAAGAATCGCTCGCTTCACTTGATGAAACAGAAAATTCATTTCGCGCACTTCTGCCGATCTTTGAGAAATTCCCTACCGATCCAGCAAAATTTCCCCATCCTTACCTCGGCGATATGACAGCGGTCGAATGGCTCGCAATGTACGGCCTGCACGAGGGCCGACATCTAACGCAGATCAAGAATATCCTCAAGAAAATGGGCTAGGCGCATGCCTCACGGCGGAGCGGTATCTCATCCGAACAAAGGCCAATACATCGTTTCCGTCTCGTTCGAATGCCCGGAATATGATAATCTTTCCGTTCGCGATCTATAAATAACATTGAACCATATCGCTGTATTCAGTTATGGATAAATTTTTGATCAGGGGCGGCCAGGCACTTAAAGGAAGAGTAGAGATCAGCG
>JADLDC010000042.1 GCA_020846885.1 Acidobacteriota bacterium
CCAGGCCAAACCTCATCACCCGAAGGGAGATTGTTACCAGGAATGTCAAAGATCTTTAACCTATCGGCTCTCGTGCTGTTTTCAGCCGCCACACTTTTTACTATGTACCGAGAAACCCCGGCCAAAGCGCGCCCGGCCATAGCGGACCCGAAACCCAAAGCCGTTCAAACGCGTGATGCCGCGCCGGAGATCACCTATACGATCTCAATGTCAAAGCCGTGGACGCACCTACTGGAAGTAGAAATGCGGATGAAATGGCCCTCGGCCCGACAAACAGTGGATGTAAAAATGCCTGTCTGGACGCCGGGCAGCTACCTCATTCGTGAATATGCCCGCCACGTCCAGGATTTCGGTGCAAAATCTGGCGCCTCGCCGCTCGCGTGGAGCAAAATAAACAAGAATACGTGGCGCATCACTGCCGACGGAGCGAAAGAAATAGTATTGAACTATCGCGTTTATTCGAACGAACTTACGGTTCGTACGAACGAATTGAACGACGAACACGCATTCTGGAACAATGGGGCGACGCTTATGTTCCCAGCCGGGCAATTGGCGGCCCCATCGACCGTAACTATTCAGCCATTTAATAATTGGAAGATCGCGACCGGCCTGCCGAAGGTGGCCGGACAGGCTAATACCTTTAGCGCCAAGAACTTCGACATCCTTTACGATTCGCCATTTGAGGTTAGTGATTTTACGGAAATAACCTTCAGTGTTCACGGCAAGCCACATAGAGTTGTAATGAGCGGCGAAGGCAATTACGATCTGCGGCAAATAGCGACGGATATCGCAAAGATCGTCGAGGAAGGCTACAAGATATTCGGCGAACTGCCGTATGACGATTACACGTTTATCGTCAATCTGCGCGGCGGCGGCGGCCTTGAACATCTCAATTCAACAGCTCTCCAATGGAGCCGCTGGGGCTTCAAACCGCAGGCTCGGTACAACGGATTTCTGAGCTTGGTCGCGCACGAGTATTTCCATCTGTGGAACGTAAAGCGGATCCGCCCGGACGCGCTTGGGCCATTCGATTATGAAAACGAAAACTATACCAAGCTTCTGTGGGTGGCCGAGGGGATGACCTCTTACTACGAAACCGTGCTCAAGCGGCGAGCTGGCCTGATCTCCGACGACGCGTTCCTTAATGTCAAAGCATCGATGATCGAGCAGCTCCAGGCACGCCCCGGCCGTTTCGAAACGAGCCTTGAGGAAGCGAGCATGGATGCGTGGATCAAGTATTACCGGCAGGACGAGAACTCGGTAAACAATCAGATCTCGTACTACGATAAGGGCGATATCGTCAGTATGATGCTGGATATCACTATCCGGACGGCCTCGAACGGAACAAAGTCAACTGACGATGTTTTGCGATATCTCTACAACGAATTTTACAAAAAGGGCCGGAATTATACGCCGCAGGATTTCCAGAAGGCGGCCGAACTTGCGGCCGGCAAGAGCCTTGATGATTTCTTCTCGAAATATGTTCGCGGCGAAGCGGAGATTGATTATGACGGCATTGTCCGCGGCATCGGTTTGACGATGAATGTGACCGAGCCGAACCGTTCACGGGCATACCTTGGAGCCGATCTTGCCGAATCAGACGGCCGGCTGACCATCCGATCAGTTACGGCCGGTACGCCAGCCTATGAGCAGGGACTGAATACCGGCGATCAGATAGTGGCGATCGACGGATACCGGGCGACGCAGACTTTCCTGCAATCGTACATAGGCGATAAGAAGCCTAACGATAAAGTGAAGCTGACTATCTTCCGCTTCGACAAATTGCGCGATGTGAATTTTACGCTTGGCAGTGATCAGCGGAAGGATTATAGCTTTGCACCTGTGGAAAACCCGACAGCGGAACAGCAGCGACTGTATAAGGGCTATTTGAACGCCGATCTTTGATCGAAGGGCTTAGTATTGGGATCTTGACGAGGTGAACCCGGCCTCGCAAAAATGAACTCGAACTTGAGAGAACTGAAATTTGCCAGGTTCCTTATTTGCCTTGGCCTAACGGCCGGGCTTTTCTCTGCTTGCTCCGAAACGCCGCAGCCGCAAACGCCCACAGGGCCGACAAGTTTAAAGGAAGTTCCAGCCGTTCGCCTGAATTTTCGATACGAGGCCGATGTACCACCGCCGCCGGAGAAGCCTGGGCAAGCCACGGATTCACGGAACGCGGCCGTCCAAGCTGATTTTGACCGGGCACGGCCAAACGAGTTGCTCGATAGGACAATTCCGGCCCCGGACGGCAAAAGGATCTTGGCAGTTTATCATCAGCTTGGCGATGCTCCGGCCGAGTTTCGGTTGGACATGTATTCGGCGGAAGGCCGTTTGCTGAGAAAGGTAACCGCTGACGCTATGGCGGCCCACTTTCCGGATACGATAGTTTGGTCTCCAGATTCCTCAACTGTTGCTTTTGTTGCAGTTACGCGGACAATAGCCGCTGCTCCGCCAACGCCTCCTCCAACCGAAAGCGAGCCGGCGACGCCCGAACCTACGCCTGCGGCAAACACTGATCCTAACGCAAACCAAGTCGAATCCGCGGCCCCAGAAGCGAATTCAAACCCTGAGGCGGCCCCGCAGGCAGAAGCAACGCCAGCACCGCCAGCAAATGTCCTGACGTTTCGCACCGAGCAGATCTACATCTGCAATGCGGAGGGCGACGGACTAAAACCAATCACGCAGAGTGAAGGCCTGATCTATTTCTATTTTGTCTGGTCGCCAGACAGCTCGATGCTTGCGGCACTTGCCGCCACGGGCCGTGAATGGCAGGTACTTTCCTTCAGAGCGGAACAGGCAAAAGAACAGTTCGTTCCGCTTGGCCGGCCTAGAGTTATCGAGAAGAACGGCCGCGAACGGCGGCTCGATGACGGCCTGACCGCCGTGCACCCTGTCTGGTCGCCCGATTCGGCAAAGATCGCCTGTGCGTTCAATGATCAGGTCCGAATTTACGATGCCCGCGGCGACGCACCAACACAGGCGGCGGTTTTGCTCAGGAATCATCTGCTTCTCTCTTCGCAGGCGTATGACCGCGAACAAGCTTCGTCGCTGAACGCCCCAAATACTAATGTAAACGCAAGCTCAAATGCCGCAGCTGCGAGATCCAGCGCAAACAATGCGAACGCAGCTGTCCTGCCGCCCAGCGCCTTGCCTGATCCAAATACGCTTGTATCTTTCAACCCCATCGTTACCCTCAACTGGGTTACCGACGACCAGTTATACTTTGAAACGGCGTTTGTCAAACGGATGGCAAACGACGCGGACAGCGCCACAAGCTTTGCGCGTTGGCACCGGCTGATATTGACCCCGCAGCCATCCGTACTTGGCCAGTAACCGCATTGGCCTTTGGGCCGGCCAACAGTATTGAACGTCAAATTATGCAATACTCATCAATTTCCGACATTTACGAAGCCAATACATCTGTACGGACAAAATTAAAGCAAGCGCTTGCTTCCGTGAACGAGCAGCAGGCAAACGTTCGGCCCGATGGCGAGAACTGGTCGATAGCCGAGGTCGCCGAACATGTTTCGATCGTCGGCAATGGCATGTACCGGATATGCGCCAAGCTTCTTTCCAAGGCCGAAGCATCCGGACAAAGTTCGGATGGGGCCATTGATCTGACGACATTTGGAACCAGGATCGGCGAGATCGCCGAAATAAAGCTGGAGGCTCCTGAGTTGGTCCGGCCGACGGGGACGAAGTCGATAGAAGAATCCCTCTCTTCACTTGATGAAACAGAAAATTCATTTCGCGCACTTCTGCCGATCTTTGAGAAATTCCCTACCGATCCAGCAAAATTTCCCCATCCGTACCTCGGCGATCTGACAGCGGTCGAATGGCTCACAATGTACGGCCTGCACGAGGGCAGACATCTAAGGCAGATCAAGAATATCCTAAAGAAACTGGGCTAGGCGGATGCCTGACAGCAGATGAGTATCGCATCCAATCGAAAGTCGATCCATCGTTTCCGCCTCGTTCGAAGGCCCGGAATATGATAATCTTTCCGTTCGCGATCTATAAATAACATTGAACCATATCGCTGTATTCAGTTATGGATAAATTTTTGATCAGGGGCGGCCAGGCACTTAAAGGAAGAGTAGAGATCAGCG
>JADLDC010000043.1 GCA_020846885.1 Acidobacteriota bacterium
ATATCGACATCCTCACTGCCGCCCTTCTCCACGACACCATCGAAGACACAGACACAACACGACAGGATATCGAAGCCCGGTTCGGCCAGCGAACGGCCGACATCGTAATGGAGGTGACCGATGACAAATCGCTCACAAAAGCTGAACGAAAACGTCTGCAGGTCGAGCACGCTCCGCATCTTTCCCCGGGCGCAAAGCTCGTAAAACTCGCCGACAAGATCAGTAATATTACCGACATTATTGAAAGGCCTCCCAGCGATTGGGACGATCAACGCCGGCGCGAGTATGTCGAATGGGGCGTTTCGGTCATCGCGGGCCTTCGCGGAGCTAACGCGGCGCTGGAAGAGCATTTTGACCAGGTCGTCAAACGCGCCGAAATAGAAATTTGAGAATTTTGCGAGCGATGATCGATCCTATTCGTGTACGTTCGTGTCTTTTTTTCGTGGATTTCGTGGTCAGTGTTTTCCCATACCACGAAACCCGCGAAACGAAAACACGAAACTCACGAAAAAAAAGGCCAAACTCTGATTCTTTCAGAGGTACGGTTTGACACGGTTATTCGGCACCTTCGACCCAAACTTCCCCGTCGGCGTAAACCTCTTTTTTCCAGATCGGAACAGTGCGTTTGAGTTCGCGGATGACCCATTCGCAGGCGGCGAATGCTGCCTTTCGGTGCGGGGCGGAGACTGAAATGACTACGCTCGTCTCGCCGATCTCAAGTTTCCCAAGCCTGTGGACAATGCCGATATTCGATATCTCGAACTGCTGCCTTGCCTGTTCGATCAGCTTGTACATCTCTTTGACCGCCATCGATTCGTAGGCTTCGTAAACCAGATAGCGGGTTTCACGTGTTTCGCCAGTTTCCTTGTCTTTCGTAAGCCCTCTCGCATAGCCGTCAAGCGTCACTGTCGCCCCGCACTCCACCGGCACGACGCGGCGAGCAACCGACGTAATATCGACTGGGCCGGTCGTAAGCTCGGCAAAATCGAGAGAATGTTCTGTGGTTTGGGCGAAAGCCATAGAGAGATCTTAACTTTGGGGCCGTTCGATCTGTGAGCGGAGGTCGTCATTCAACCGCTGCCAGAGCTCAGGATGCGATTCGACAAGCCGCGCAATATCGGCAAGGTCCTTCAGGCGTTTGCTTTGACGGCGGGTTGGCTCGCTCCAGGCTCTGACCTTGCCTGCCAATGTGTCTTCGAGGCTTGCGACGCGAAGCAGAATACCGTGTACGTCCGCCGCGACACCGCGTTCAGCGAAATCCCGATACGACCCCTCGGTCGTAAGTTGAATGCTGACCTTTGAGGTTCCCTTAAAATTGATCGACCAGTCGAACCGTTCTGCGGTAAAACCAGCATCGACAAGGGCTTTCTCCGCCTTTTCGATCGAATCCGCCGCAACTACAAAATCGACATCGAGCGTCACCATCTGCTCAGAGGCCCAATGGTTCACGGCAACATCGCCGATGGCGCACCAAAGAATATCCGCCGATTCCAATGCATTTACAAATCGCATCACATCGTCGGTGCCGCCGAGAGTTTGCCAATCGTAGAACTGCTTTTCAGTCATTCTTTCGAAAAGCATTATACCCGACAACTCAGCCGCCGGATACCGCGGTGAAAACAGCGATCTTGTCGCCGTCAGTGAGCACGCCGTCGGCATCGGCATACTCTTCGTTGACCGCGATCAGCAACTTGAGTTTTGAAAGGGCCGGGTATTCCCGGGTCAGATCACGTGCCAGCCTTTCAACCGTCAAATTCCCGCCCGTCTGGAGTTCAATTTCCCGTGATCCGGCCGCGTCAGCCGTTGCCCCAAAAAACAAGATCTTTAAGTTCATAACACACCGTGGGCCCCACAGATCATTCTGGCAAAAAACCGGTAAACTGTATAATTCAAGTATAGGCCGGGCATGACAACCAAAGTCGCAAATCCGCACACGTCGAACATCGATCTTCCGGTGATCGACAGGGACAACGTCAATGAATCGATCGAACGGGTGACCGGCGCCGAGCTGATCACCGGCAACGACGTCGAGCTTCTCATCGATGCCGCGGAGAATTATCCGGCGTGGCTGGCCGCGATAGAGTCGGCCGAAAATCGAATACTATTTGAAAGTTACATTATCCACGATGATGAGCAGGGGCGCATTTTTGCGGATGCGTTGATCAAAAAGGCGAAGCAAGGCGTTGATGTAAAACTCATCTACGACTGGCTTGGCGGTTTTGGAAAAACGTCGCGTCGGTTCTGGCGAAAACTTCGTGAAAACGGCATTGAGGTCCGCTGCTATAATCCGCCAAGCCTGATGGACCCGCTCGCTATTTTTAGCCGCGACCATCGAAAGACGATGGTGGTCGACGGTCAAACTGCCTTTGTTTCAGGCCTTTGCGTTGGTCAGGACTGGGTCGGCCATCCAGACCAGGATGTTCCGGGATGGCGTGACACCGGCGTTCAATTGACCGGCCCAGCGGTCAGCCTGGTTGAAGAGGCGTTCGCGAACGTCTGGGAAACGCTGGGCCCAAAGCTCGAACCAAGGCAGCCCGCGCGCGATCGTCGATCGGCCGATACTGCTGGCAAGATCGCTCTTCGCGTAGTCGCAAGCGTTCCTGGCGCGGCAAACGTTTATCGCGCCGATCAGGTCCTTGCGGTTGCATCCCGCGAATCTATGTGGATCAGCGACGCCTACTTCATAGGCATCCCGTCATATCTGCAGAATCTCAAGGATGCGGCCGCTGACGGCGTGGACGTTCGCATCCTTGTGCCTCAATCCACCGACATAGGGTTGATCCGCGACACGACCCGTTCAACCTATAGGCCCCTTCTGGAGGCAGGCATCCGCGTTTTTGAATGGAACGGCCCAATGATGCATGCCAAGACAGCGGTGTTCGATGGACGCGTTTCTAGGGTTGGCTCGACAAATCTGAATATCGCCAGTTGGTTTGGGAATTATGAGATGGATGTGCTCGTCGAGGACGAAGGCTTTGGGCGGCAAATGCAGGAAATGTTCCTTCGCGATATGGAGAACTCGACCGAGATCGTCCTGTCTCTCACCGCCGGGTCGGCATCTAAAACACCAAAGCGAAAGAAAAGGGCCAGGAAAGGAGGCGGAAGTATGCGCAAGGCGACAGCCAATGCGCTAAATGCCGCAACCTCTATCGGCACCGCCCTCACCCGCCAGGCTCCGCTCGGTGCGGCCGAGGCACGGCTGCTGTTCATCGGAGGCGGACTATTACTTGGCTTTGCTCTATTGCTGATCTTTTTCCCCCGCGGAGCATCGATACCGATCGTGGTGCTCCTCCTCCTTTTAGCCATCCCAACACTTATAAAAGCCGTCCAAAGTTATCGGAAATACTGATGAGAACGATCAAAGCGGCAACCTACAATATTCATAAATGCGTCGGTATCGACCGGAAATATTCGCCGGAGCGGATTGTTGACGTTTTGCGCGAGATCGACGCGGACGTGATAGCTCTGCAGGAAGTCCTTTGCCATTCACACCTGCACGCACGTGATCATCAGGCACGATTTATAGCCGATGAACTAGGGATGGAATATCGTCTCGGCGAGAACCGGCAAATAAAAGGCGGCGGTTACGGGAACGCTATCCTTAGCCGCCTGCCGATAGATTTTCATCAGAATTACGACATCACGATCAAGAAATACGAGCCCCGCGGCTGCCTTCGTTCAACTATCTCGATAGATGGCGAGCAGCTTCATTTCATCAACATCCACATGGGCACATCCTTTTTCGAACGCCGCCTGCAGGTGCACAAATTACTGGCAAAACATGTCCTTGACAGCCCGGAACTTAAAGGCCGCCGCATTGTCGCCGGCGATTTCAATGAATGGATAAACGGCATAACCACTCGGTTGTTCAGATCGAGCTTCAACAGCATTGACCCAAAACTCCACCTCGGCCGGGCGCGGACCTTCCCCGGCATCCTGCCCCTGGTGCATCTCGATCATGTTTATTTTGATGAGAGTTTCAGATTGAGGAATGCAGCACTCCACCGAAGCCGAACCGCGCTTATTGCTTCCGATCATCTGCCGATTCTTGCGGAGTTCGAGATATGAGTCAGAACCGGAAGCGGTAGCGACCGGATTCCTCAAACACGCGGGGGCTCCAGGTCCGTACTCACAAAAAATCCGGCAGATCGTCACCCTGTCCGTTCAGAACATAATCCACCGCTCTCGCGACACTTTCATCGTTCCACAAATATCGACGACTTCCTTTATCGACCCATGGCGTTTCGGGCGAAAGCCAACAGCCGTCTTCCCGCATAACGCGCGTGGCGTTTGCCTTAATAGCGGACAAGAGACTGGTTGGTTTTATGGTCCCGGTTGCAACGACAATGTGTACATGGTTCGTTCGGACATTGATAGCGATCAAGTGCCATCCGCGTTGTTCACACGTCTCCTTTACCGCTCTCTCAATTGATCTCCGCCTGCGCGCATCCAGCCTTACGGGCTTTCGCTTAGCAATGGATCGAACATAACCTTTTCGTGCGGGAGTGTGATCGACACGAGGAGTGCCGTAAGTATTGTTGTTCCGATCAACTGAACCGCGCATGTCACCATGAAGCCATGTGCCGTAAGCTCGGAACGTGATGAGATATGCAAGCGGAGTGTCGGTGTCGTTCCACATTTTTCTTCGATGGTCGGTTAGGAATCCAGTCGCTACCGCTCCCGGTTCTGACATATCCAGGAATCCAGTCGCTACCGCTCCCGGTTCTGACTATTTGATCGCACCATCGATCGGGCTCGATGCCGATGCATACAGCCGTTTTGGCATGCGGCCGGCAAGATAGGCCAGGCGGCCGGCTTCTACGGCAAGTCTCATCGCGGTTGCCATCTGAGCGGGTTCGCGAGATTCGGCGATCGCGGTGTTCATTAGGATCGCGTCGGCGCCGAGTTCCATTGCTATTGCCGCGTCGGACGGTACGCCGACGCCGGCATCGACAATGATCGTCGCATCGGGCAGCTGCTCACGCATTATTTTCAGGTTTGCGGGATTTTGCACGCCCATGCCCGAACCGATCGGGGCGGCCAGCGGCATAACGGCCGGGCATCCCGCATCGAGCAGTTTCTTCGCCATTATCAGATCGTCGGTAAAGTACGGCAGGACAATAAAGCCTTCGTTCACCAGAACTCTTGCGGCTTCGAGCGTTTGCTCATTGTCCGGCAATAGAGTTATCGGATCGCCGATCACCTCAAGCTTGATCCAATCCGTCTCGAGCGCTTCGCGGGCGAGGCGTGCGGTGCGAATGGCGTGATCTGCGTCATAACACCCGGCGGTGTTCGGCAGAATGTGCATCGACGGGTCGAGATGGTCAAGGAACGACTCGGTCTTACGGTCAAGCGGCACGCGGTTAACGGCAACCGTCACCATGTCGGCTCCTGACGCCTTGTGAGCCGCCTTCATCTCATCGTGTGAACGATATTTCCCAGTTCCGATTATTAGCCGCGAACGAAATTCGCGTCCGGCAAGTGTAAAAATGTCTGACATAAGCG
>JADLDC010000044.1 GCA_020846885.1 Acidobacteriota bacterium
CGGTCACATCCTCTCCATCCTTGCCCGAACGGTTCGATCCCTCGCCGTGGCGGCCCCGTTCTGCCTTGTGTTCAGGGTTGTATCGCAGGTGGAGCAGAGTATTAAGCCCTTCATCGGATTCCATCCACACACTTCCGCCAACACCGCCGTCGCCGCCGCTCGGCCCTCCGCGCGGCACGAACTTTTCGCGGCGAAACGCGGTAACACCATTGCCGCCATCGCCGGCTTTTACCTTTATTTTGACGCGGTCGATGAACATAACTTAAATAGATTCTAGTTTTCGAACGCTGTATTCGCAAAAGAGGGAAGTGAGCAGTCTCTTTTTAACCAGGAGAAAGCGTTCATCCCTCAACCATGCCGGGGGAGTTTTGCCAACTTTACCTGGATCTTTCGGAACCGTATCCGGGCAAATCTTGGCTTCAGTTCTTATCTTTTCCTCTTCTTCATCTTCTTCGGTGGTTGACTCATTGATTTCACCACCGAAGAAGATGAGGAAGAGGAAAAGCCGTATTTCAAGATCATAAATTGAAGGAATATTGTTAAATGGCCGCGATACTTGATGAACTTTCTTGGCGGAGAGTTAAAAAAAACAAAAGCGTCGCGGCGATTTCTCGCTGCAACGCTTTTGTTTTTCCTTATTTCAGGTTCGCCGAAGCGTTCCTAACAAGGGGTTGGCGATTTTCACATGTACACGTTACACATCGCCGATTTGTATTCCGAAGAGGCTCTGCGGGGAGTCATTCTCCGGTCAGCACCCATTTTGTTTCAATCGCTCGAAAGCGTTTCATCAAAATGCTGCGTTTCTCACGCTTGGTACCGTTAGGTTTTTGTTTGGTGGCTTTTCCTCCACCGCCGGTTACGCTCCCGGCAACGAGGCTCTGCTGATGCTCCGAAGAGTATCGCGAGCGGCGTAGCACCTTTCAGGCTGATCATTTCCTGAAGGCATCATCGGTTTTTATCCCGATGACCCCGATCTCTTGTACTCCCTTTCGGGCGAGATCCTGGCAAGCCTTTCGGCTTCGGCTCCGAGCGTTCTGAACAGCGGCTTTCCGCTCCTGCTGTCCGCGGATGAGGCGTCGCCACCTCACTCCCACCTCTTGGTGCCGGTCAAGCTGCCCGTAAGCAATCTCGACTGTGATGCTATCTTACACCCGCAAATTCTAATGTCAAGTAGAAAGTACTTTAACTTTCGCCTTATTTTTCAATAGTTTACAGGTGCGACTGTGGAAAATCGGTACCCGTGCTTGTGGATAAAATTGTGGAAAACCGTACAACCATTTCATGTGCTTTGATTTAGCGGGATCAGACTTTTGGATACATTTCAGCCTGTCCTGTGGAAAACAAAGATCTTGGCCCGGAAAAATATTTCTGTTGTCATGGAAAATGGCGGGCAAGGCTATAGCCGATCAGTCGAAGCGGGCCTTTCCCCATGAAATTCACGGTCGCGAGTGAACACAATTGCCTGGGCGCGTGTCCAGACACCGAGTTTGTCGAAAACGTTGGAAACATGATTACGCACCGTTTTTTCGCTTATCGACAGCCGGTCCCCGATCTCAGCGTTCCCTAAGCCCTCCGTGATCAAAGAGAGCACCTCACGCTCCCGGCGGGAGAGTGCGGAAAATGCAGGGCTTTCTCCAGGCGATACGTCCAAGCCAGCAAAGCTCAAAACCTCATCGCAAAAGCGCTTCCACGCAGGTTCGTTCTCGAGCAAGACATGATTTCTTGAATCGAGTTCGACGAACTTGGCCCCGGAAATTCCCGCTGCCAGGATGTGGCCCTCTTCGATAGGTACCACTGCGTCCTCACGTGAATGCAGTACCAGCGTGGGTACGTTCACTTTTTCCAGTAGATGCGTGACATCGATCTGGCTTCTCGATGCAAAAAGTTTTTCAGCTATCTCCGGTGTGGTCGTTTTGCGGCACAGGTCGTTATACCATCCGATCTGTTCTTCGGTAGCCTCAGGAATGAATCGGGACGTAAAAATCTGCCGGAACGCCGGATTATCCTCATGCCATCCGAAACGGACGATCTCGATCAGGGCCCGGTAGAACCTTTCCTTCTCGGGGTCGCCGCGTCGAAGCGGCCCGCGGGCATATCCTCCATAAAGGATGAGTTTTGAAACTCGTTCCGGGTTCGTTGCGGCGTATGCCGCACAAATGGCCCCACCCTGTGAAATGCCAAGCAATGTTACCGGTTCTTCGACCCCAGCCGCGTTTATGACATCTCCGAGGTCTTCGACCCACCTTTCAAGCGAGAGGTCCCCAACATTCATCTCAGTCATTCCGCAGCCGCGTTCGTCGTGGCGGATGTAGCGAAAATTTCCGGCGAAGAACTGCATCCAGTGACGCCAGACTGGGCTTTCCCATTCGTATTCCAGATGGGTGAGCCAGTTCGCTGCCTTTACGATCACCGGGCCATTGCCGGCGTCTGCCCATGCGAGCCTGACACCGTCGGCGGTGCGGACATAACGGATCGTTTGTGTGATCCTCTTCATCAAGCGTCACCAATTCGCCTCCGTAGGGGGCGAATGTCCCAGAAAAATGTCAGCAGAATATCAAAACCGGGACGAAACACCTATGGCTTGATTGCCTTAAATCGGAGATATTTTTCCAGTATCGAGGAAAAAATACTATGTTCAAACAAATTGGGTTCTTCATTTATGGGGTGGTGAGCTATTTCATCTTCTTTGGCACGTTTTTGTATGCCATTGGCTTTATCGGCAATTTTTGGGTACCGACAACCCTTGATGCTCCTCTGAGCGGGCCGCTGGCGACCGCCATCGCTGTTAACGTTGTGCTGCTTGCCGTATTTGCGGTGCAGCACAGCGTCATGGCCCGAAAGTGGTTCAAGGAATGGTGGACGCAGATCGTACCGAAACCGATCGAGCGGTCCACCTATGTTCTCTTCTCAAGTCTTGCACTGATCCTTCTTTTCTGGCAGTGGCGTCCGATGGGCGGCGTGGTCTGGTCGGTCGAGAACCCGGTGGGTGTTGCCGTCCTGTACGTTCTGTTCGGCTTCGGATGGACGCTAGTGCTGGTTTCGACATTTCTGATCAACCATTTTGACCTATTCGGGCTACGTCAGGTTTGGCTGTATCTGATCGGACGCGAAGTGCAGCCCTTGAAGTTTACTACTCCCGGGTTTTACAAGTTGGTCCGGCATCCGTTGTACCTTGGCTGGTTCTTTGCATTCTGGGCAACGCCGACGATGACATTTGCCCATCTGCTATTCTCAATTGCCACAACGGCGTATATTCTGCTGGCCATTCAGTTTGAAGAACGTGATCTTGTCCGCGAACACGGGGAGCGGTATGAAGCGTATCGACAGTCGGTGCCGATGCTCTTACCGTTTACGCCAAAACGGTCTAAGATCGAATCGAGGATCACGCAAGAAAATCCAAGTGTTTTGTAATCGGCTGCCTAACTTCATTTCGCATTCATCCAATCGTCGCCGATACCGATCTCGGCGACGAGAGGAACGTCCAGTGTTGCGGCGGCTTCCATTTCGCGTTTGATTATCTCGCTTGCTTTTTTGACCTCGTCCATTGGGGCTTCGAACAGCAGTTCGTCGTGGACCTGCATTATCATTTCGGTTTTCAGGCCTTCGATTTTTAGGGCATTGAAAACATTTATCATTGCGATCTTCACAATATCGCTGGCGGTGCCTTGTATGGGCATATTGATGGCTTCGCGTTCGGCACGCGAGCGGACGGTGTAGTTGCGGTCATTGATGCCGGGATAATAGCGTCGGCGGCCAAAGAGGGAAGTGTTGTAACCTTTCTCGCGTGCTTCGTCGGGTGTTCGGTCCATGTAGGCACGAATACCTTTGTAGGTTTCGAAGTAATCATCTATAACCTTTCTCGCATCCGCACGCGAGATGCCCACACGCTGCGAAAGGCCGAAGGCCTCGAGAGCGTAGGCTATGCCGAAATTGACTATCTTTGCGAGGCGGCGTTTTTCTTTCAGGTCCTTGTCGTCGGTCGCCCCGAATACAAGCCGGGCGGTCTTTGCGTGAATGTCCTCGTTCTTTTGATAGGCTTCGAGCATTACCGGATCTTTTGTGATGTGTGCCAGAATGCGGAGCTCAAGCTGCGAATAATCCGCCGCGATGAGGACGTTTCCTTTTTCGGGAATGAATGCCGAACGGATACGCTGCCCAAGCTCGGTGCGGATAGGAATGTTCTGCAGATTGGGTTCGGTCGAGCTTAGCCGGCCGGTTGCGGCGACGGCTTGATTGAGAACGCCGTGCACCCGGCCATCGGTATTGACCATTTTGGGCAGAGCGTCGGCATAGGTGGCCTTCAGCTTGTCCATCTCGCGGTAGTCGATGATGAACTGTGCTATCTCGTAATCGACGGCAAGGGCATCGAGCACATCGCGGCTAGTCGATATCTGTCCGGTCGCCGTCTTCTTGCCGGTGGCAATGTTCAGTTCCGCAAATACCTCACCGACCTGTTTTGGCGAACCGATATTGAACTCGCGTCCGGCAATGCCGTAGATCTTTTCACGCAGTGTTTCAAGTTCCCGTGAAATGTAGTCAGAAAATTTGTTCAGTGCCTCGACATCCACTTTCATCCCGGCCGTTTCGATGGCGGCAAGTATCGGGGCGACCGGCAGCTCAATTTCTTCGTAAACCTGTAACAACCCGTCGGCGACGATCTTTTTACGCAGGAGCGGTGTTAGTTGATAGGTCCAGTCGGCACGCGTCGCACATTTCCACCCAGGTTCTGTCCAGCCTTCTGCCGGGTCATTTGGAAAGGCATTCAGGTTCGTTTGTGCAAGGAACTCAAGCTCATGATGCGGGCGGCCTGTGTCAAGCAGATACGACGCAAGCATAAGATCATCGGTCAAAGGAACGCTGCCGTCCCGGCGGCGTGTGTGTCGCCGGTAAGACGCAGGCGTCCCAAAGAGTTTCTCCAATATCGCAAGCTTGCACTTATAGTCATGCGTGCTTTTCCCGACATAAGGATTATCGAACAGATCGGCAAGCGGCCGCACCGCCGCATCGCGTCCGCCTTCGAAATTTTCGAGATCGATAAAGCATGAAACGCCAGCGGCGTACGAAATGCCTATCCCGAGCGGCGGCTGTTTGTCGAACGCGCTGTGCCATTTGCCCTCGTTCGAATCATCGACACAGTAGCCGAATGTTTCTTTCTCCCAAAGCGTGCGGACCAGTTTGTCCAGATCTTCTCGCGTCTTGATGATCGAATACTGCTGCTCTACCGCTGCTTCGCCCGGCTGCATATCGAACAGAGGCGCCGAGTCGGCGAACTCCCGCGTCAGAGCTGTGAACTCAAGTTCGCTGAATAGCTTGAATGCCTCCGTCCGGTTTGGCTCCTTTGCTTTTAGCTGGTCAAGGTCGAGTTCGACCGGCACTTCGCAGTGAACGGTGGCAAGTTCAAGCGACTGTATTATAATCTCCTGATTATTTTGCAGGCTTTCGCGATAGGTCTTGTGCGTGATCTTCTCGGCATTTTCCATTGCACCGAGTGCCGAACCCCATTCGGTCACGAGCTTGACAGCACCTTTTTCGCCGATGCCCGGAGCTCCGGGAATGTTATCGACCGAATCGCCCATTAGCCCGAGCAGGTCGATGATCTTTGACGGCGGCACACCGAATTTGTTCATCACCCACGCCTCGTCCATCCATTCGATCGGCGGCACTGGCACCTTGCGTTTTACATTCACCGAATTTTGCCGCATACCGACAATGTACGGGTCTCTGACCAACTGGCACAGATCCTTGTCGTTTGACACGATAACGGCCTGCATCTTTTTCGCCTCGATCTTTTTTGCGAGCGTTCCGATAACGTCGTCGGCCTCGTATCGGTCGTATTTGATGATCGGGATATTGAAAACCTCGCACACGCGGATAATGTATGGTATCTGCGTTGCCAGATCATCGGGCATTGCTTCGCGGTTGGCCTTATAATCGGCATATAGCTCGTCACGAAACGTCGGAACTTCGGTGTCGAAAACCGCCGCGATATACTCCGGCTGCTCGTCTTTCAACAGCTTTCGCAGCATGTTCGTAAACACAAAAACGGCCTGTGTCACCTGCCCCTTGCTGTTCCGCAGCGGGTCCTGCCTCGCCCCCATCGGTGCAAAATACGCACGAAAGATATGCGACATCGAATCGATCAAAAATACACGCTTCATTTGTAGAGAAGTTTAGCCGAAAAAAGCGTGCAGATGGTAGTCATCTGTGTGCCGCCTAGCCAGCGAGACGCTGGCGTTCCGTTATGATGGCGTCGGGCTACGGTGAAGAATGGATCGGGCAGAATTCTTTTGGGGTGGCGTTCAGGCGGAATTTGCGTGTTTCGCGGCGTGGGCAGTTGACGGTCGCACGGAGGCCGGAGACGGGGCAGATCTCGACGCTGACCCAACCGCTGGTTTCGGGCGGGCGTTGACCGGGGCGGGCACTGTTCGAGTTTGTCAGGCCGTCAGACCATGTTTCGGAAAGCGGCGTGGACGACGGGAGAGACGGGTCGCCGGGCAATGGTTCTTCATCGACCGGGATCAACGCCCGGTTTGGGACCGTACCTGCGATAAATAGCTCGGTGCGGCGAAATTCGGGCGGCACGTCGGTGACATAAACCTCTTTCGGCTGCGGCAGATCTTCTGTCTCCCATGCGGAAAGGTCCGGGTCGTCAGGGCCGGGCGTCGGCGTTGGCGTCGGTGTTGGAGTGGGCTGGCCGGGCTGGCCTTCCAACGCATCAAGCTCGCGTATAAGTGCCCCGTTGCGAATGTCGATCTCAGCTTTTCTGATGCCTGCCGGCATCGCCCAATCGCCGTTCCATTCAGGATGAAGCTTAAGTGCTTCCTGCATAAAATCCGCCCAGATCGGC
>JADLDC010000045.1 GCA_020846885.1 Acidobacteriota bacterium
ACCTCTTCAAAGCCAAGTTCGGACCAATAGCGCTCGGTAGAAAATGGTTCCGGGCGGACAACGTCGGCCGCAAAAAGCATCTGCAGCGCGCATTCACGGGCCTTTCTGCGTGCGCCCGTATTCTTGCCTGACTTATCAAACGACATGAGGAATTGCCTTCTGCTCAGAACCCTGGCCCTTGTTCTTTTTGCCGATCTCGCGGTAAAGATTTGCGACCTCGACGGCCGACAACGCGGCCTCGTACCCTTTGTTCCCGGCCTTGACGCCGCAGCGGTTTATTGCCTGCTCCAGCGTGTTTGCCGTTACGACACCGAACATGACCGGCACGCCGGATTGCATCGATACCTGCCCGATACCTTTGGCCGCTTCGCCGGCAACATAGTCAAAATGCGGTGTCTCGCCGCGGATGACCACGCCAAGAGCGATCACGGCATCCCATTCGCCGCTTTCGGCCAATTTCTTCGCCGTCAGTGGAAGCTCAAATGAGCCGGGCACCATAAAGATCTCGACCTCTGCTTCTGCCGCCCCAAGGCCTTCGAGGCCCTCAACGGCGCCGTCAACAAGCTTTGAGGTAAGAAAATCATTCCAACGGCTCGCTACTATTGCGAATCGAAGTCCCTCGGCACTTAGCCGTCCGCGATGGGTTTTAGGTTTCAAAATATCTCTCCGTCTATCCAGCGTGTGTTAACTTCCAAGTATAGAGAACGAGAAATCGAATTGACAAGGAAAAAACCCACTTTGCACATATAGTGTTAAACGTGCTACTTTTCCGTCCGATTTGATTTGAGGCCCAAACCAACTGTGCAAAAGAACGTACTCATTACCGGCGGTGCCGGATTCATCGGCTCACACCTGGCAACAAGTTTGCTGAACGAAGGCGGTTGGAGCATTACGATCGTTGACGATCTGAATGATTTCTATTCGCCGGACGTTAAGCGGGCGAATCTTGCCGAGATCGCCCGGAACGGGGCATTCGACCTTGTCGAAGCGGACATACGGGACACGGACCGCTTGGCGACGGTGTTTGAAACCAAAGCATTTGACTGTATCGTTCACCTCGCCGCCCGGGCGGGTGTAAGGCCGTCATTGTCCGAACCAAAACTGTATTGCGAGACCAATATAAATGGTACGCTGAACCTGCTTGAACTGGCCCGCGATCATAAGGTGCCGCAGTTCGTATTCGGCTCTTCGTCCAGTGTTTACGGCATCAATTCAAAGCTTCCGTTCTCAGAGGAAGACCGAATTTTTCAGCCGATCTCCCCTTACGCGGCGACCAAAGCCGCCGGCGAACTGCTTTGTCACACCTATTCGCACCTGTTCGGATTTCGCACGGTCTGCCTTCGTTTTTTTACGGTTTACGGCGCACGCCAGCGGCCTGATCTGGCAATTCACAAATTTTCGCGTCTTATCCGGGACGGGAAGCCGATACAGATGTTTGGCGACGGGTCCGCGCGGCGTGATTATACTTACATCGACGATATTATCCAGGGCGTACGGGCATCGATGGATTATAACGGTTCGATTCACGAGGTCTTCAACCTCGGCGAATCTGAAACGACGGAACTTAGCCGCCTCATCGAATTGATCGAGGAGAGCCTGGGGAAAAAAGCTCTCATCGACCGCCAGCCAATGCAGCCCGGCGATGTGCCGATCACATACGCCGACATCTCAAAGGCCCGCCGCTTGCTGAATTACGATCCAACGACGAAGATCGAAGACGGGATCCCGAAGTTTGCGGATTGGTTTCGGCTTCAATAGCGGCTTCGCGCCGGCGGCATACGGCCGGGTGAAGCTGGCCTTCTAGCTGCCTCGCCCATCCTTCGCTGCCTCGAACATCGCGGCCCGGCATCGGCGATCGAGCTTTGGACCGTTGTTCCATATGCTGCGAGGATCGCGATCGCCGTAATTTAAAGAATTTGACAAGCTGAAAGAATGCTGTATCATCAGTGCAACAACGTGCCGTAGGAAGCACGCATAAAATATAATGGCATTGCATTGGGAAAAGTTCAGGGGCGGCCCGACGCGGGCGGAAAATACAACTTTTTCGGTCACGATCAACAAGAAGAACGTGATCACGTTCAACAAGTATGCACGAGAGAGGCTCGGCCGTCCGGAAGGCGTCTTGCTGCTTTTTGAGAAAAGGGAATCGATCATCGGTGTGGTTCCGACGTCGATGAAAGACCAGGACGCGTTCCCGCTGAAACCAAAAGGAGGCGGGCTGAATTTTGTGGTCCATGCGGCGCCGTTTTGCCGTCATTTCGGCATTGTGATCGAGAGGACCGAAAAATTCGACCACGCAGACCTCGACAACGAAGGCATTCTCAGGCTTGATCTAAAGAACACTCATGACGTGAGCAACCGGCGGAAGCGTTGATTGAAGCCGCGCCAAAACTCGCAACAACCGCGGCGGCTTAGGAGCAAGCAGGCTCAGCTGGAAATTGTATTTCAGAGGGATCAAATCTAGTGAGCCAGCTTATTGTAAGGGGCTCGAACTCAGAAACGCGCGATCCAGGCTTCGTACTCGGTGAGGAATTTTCGAAGAAACTTTTCTGTCGATTCTGCCAATGCGCCGTTTTCGTCAAATTGTTTGTTGACGCCGCCGATGTAGGCTTCGTGCTGGAGCGTCGGCATGCCGAGAAAAACGAGCGACTGGCGAAGGACGTGATTGGCCCCAAAACCGCCGACGCCGCCGGTCGAAGCACTGACCACCGCTGCCGGTTTGCCGCTCCAAACGCTGCTTCCAAAGGGGCGCGAGCCGACGTCGATCGCATTTTTCAGGCCGCCGGGAATCGTGCGGTTATATTCCGGCGTTACGAAAATGACCGCATCGTTTGCGCTTATCGCCGCCCGAAATTCGGCCCACTGTTTCGGCGGTTCGGCCGTTTCGAGGTCTTCGTTATAAAGCGGCAGATCGCCGAACTCGACAAACTCAAGCTTCATCGAATCAGGCGCGAGACGTATCAATTCTTTTGCGATCTTTCGATTCCAGGATTCCCTGCGCAGGCTTCCCACGACAACAGCGATCTTTTTTTGTTCCACACTATAAATATTAACCCATGCCTGCCGCGAACGGAATGCGGGCCGACAAACGTCCAACAAGCCTCAGTTTGCTGCACTTTTCGCCGCGTGGGCCTTTTCGCCGATGTGTTTGCCTAAACCATAATCCGGAAGCTTGAGATGATCCCGCAGATCGCGGCCGACGAAATATTCTGCGACGGGACGGATAGACATCAAGCGCGTGATGATGTTGCGGAATGTAATGCCGAGTGACGACTTAGGTACAAAAGATGATGCGAAGGCGGCGGCGGAATTTTGCTTGGTACTTAAAAACGGCATAAGCCGTTCCTGGTATGCTGCAAAAGCTGCCTTGTGGTCGTTGTTTGATCGTAAAAGTTCGCCCGCAAGAACATAGGCCTCGGTGATGGCGAGGCCCGTACCTTCGCCGGCCAGAAGCGAAACGCATGCAGCGGAGTCGCCGATCAGACCGATTCGGCCGCGCGTCCACGAGGGCATCCGTATTTGGCTGACACGGTCGAAATAGATGTCATCGACCTCATCGAGCCTGGTAAGGATCTCGCTGCATTCCCAGCCGCCGGCGGCGAAGATCGAGCGAAGAGCGGTTCTCTGCTGTTCGGCCGTTTTGGGCATAGAGCCATGCAGATATTCGTCGCGAAACACGAACAGGAATAATGTCCGATCGCCGCGCATCGAGAACCGCGAGACTTGCCGGCCTCGAACCGCGTGGCTGACGTAAACCAATTCGTCGCGGTGCGGATAACCCTCAATGTTGATGGCGGCAACGTAATATCCAAGCGGCTTTTCAAATTGAGTTTCGGCGCCAAATGTCAGTTCTCGGACCTTTGAATGCAGGCCGTCTGCGCCGAGAACAAGATCGAACCGGCCAGGCGAAGCATTTTCGAATTCGACATTGACGCCTTCGCCGTCATCGGCCAGGCTCGTGATCGAATCGCCAAAGATGCATGTTGTTTTATCGTCGAGAGCATTGAAGATCGCGGCCGAAACCTCGGACCGCTGGACGCTGGTGAACCGGCCGCCGGTCATTTTAGTAAAGATATCTGTAGAAAAACCGCCTCGACGTTTGCCGTTTTCATTGACGAAACGGACCTCTTTGACCTGATATCCTGATCCGCGTATCTGAGCCAGCAGGCCCATCTTCTCCGCTATGTCGTAGCCGAGGCCCCAGAAATCGATAACATAACCGCCGCTGCGGAGTTCGTTCGATCGTTCGACCATCACGACCTCGTGCCCCGAACGCGTAAGCCAAAACGCCGCCGCCGGCCCGGCCACCCCGGCACCACTGATCAAGATCTTCATCCTTTTTCAAGGATACACCTCCGGGCAGAAAGTTTCACAGAACATTTGCGTAGCCAAATGACTTCATGTATTATCCGTAGTCAGGTAGCTACGCATTATGGATCTAAGACGTGATGTATTTCAGGCAATTGCCGACCCGACGCGGCGGGCGATACTTGTTTTGGTCGCTTCGCAGGCGATGACCGCCGGTGCGATCGCGGCAAATTTTGAGACGGCGAGGCCGACGGTGTCGAAGCATCTGCAGATCTTGTCCGAGTGTGAACTGCTCAAACACGAACAAAAGGGCAGGGAAATTTACTATCAATTGAACCCAAAAAAAATGAAAGAAATAGCCGATTTTATCGAGCCGTTCCGCAAGATGTGGGACGACAGATTTAACAAACTGGAAGCGGTGATGAAGAAGTACAAAACCGGAAAATAGAACAGGCCGGATCCGAAATAAGTGATAACTGATAAGTAAAAAGTGAAAAGGAAGAAATTGCCTGGCAGGCATGCACACTTCTCACCTGTGACTTATCATTTATCACTTATTCCGAATATCACTGCCAGACGCGCGGGCTCGACTTTCCGGTGGACATACGAATCGAAGGATATGATATTTTTATGGAACTAAAAACAAAAGTACACGCCGAAGACGGCAAAAATGAATTGACGATAACGCGCGAATTCGACTTGCCGGTCGAACTTCTGTTCACGGCACACGCCGAACCGGAGCTTTTTGAGCAATGGATGTCGCATGAATACGGGACGACAAAGGTCCTTAAATTTGAGGCCAAAAAGCACGGCGGCTGGCAGTTTCATACTGTCGATGCCGAAGGGAATGTGCTGTTCGGTGCGAACGGGACGTTTCATGACTTTGTTCCGAACAGCAAGATAACGCGGACGTTCGAAACGGATGATTCGGCTTACAGCGTTCAGCTTGAGTTTATGGAATTTGAATCGCTTTCTGACGACAAAAGCAAACTTACCATCCATTCGATCTTCCGATCGGCGGAACTCCGCGACGAGCTGCTGAAGTTGCCGTTCGCGTTCGGCCTGAGCATGGCCCACGACCGTTTGCAGGAAATCGTAGGAAAATTGAGGAAAACCTAATATGACAAAGACACGAAAAATAATCTATTGGGTCGCGACCGTTTGGCTTGCGTTGGGATTAGCGGCGACCGGAATTGGACAGTTGATCGGAGCCGATGGCCAGGGCGGCGCGGATATGATGGCGAAGTTGGGCTATCCGGGATACCTCATGCCATTACTCGGGGTTTGGAAGTTACTCGCGGTAATCGCATTGCTTATTCCTAAATTTCCTTTGCTAAAAGAGTGGGCCTATGCGGGCATTTTCTTCCTTATGTCGGGAGCGATATATTCACACATTGCGGCGAACGATGCTTTTGTCGAAACGCTTCCGGGCCTGCTTCTCCTCATGCTGGCCGTTGTATCGTCGTATTTTAGGCCGGATAGCAAAAGGATAATATCGGCAGCGTAGTCGATCCAATTGCGGAAGCCAGGGTGTTAGAGGTGTGTTAAAGCCCAAAAAAAGCTGCGGAGCAGCGGCATATTAGTAGCCCCACGTGTAGCGAAGCGAAACGTGGGGTTGTCGAGCCTAAATCTCAAAGCCCGTGTAACGGGCGGCAGACTTTCGCTAAATCAGCAATAGATGTAACATGCCTAACTGTCGCCCACTACGTGGGCTTAAAGTCTTGATTTCATCCTAACCACGGGTTCCGCTTTGCTCCACCCGTGGCTACTTTCTGCCACTGCTCCGCAGTTTAAGAAAGTTTTGACACAGCCTCGTAAGCAAGGGCCCAATGTGGGCGTTAGATTCTAAGCCCGTACTCATGCGCAGGCTTCTGCAAAGTTTCCCGGAAAAATCATGAACAAAACCAAATTGTTGATAGTGACAGCGATCGTAGCGGTGTTCATAGCGGCATGCGGCTTGCCGGCGGGAAATGCACCGGCAAACAACGCAAACTCGAACACTGCAAATCCGGCTTTGGGGGCACCGTTGGCGGAGGCTCTGCTTTTGCGCGAGCAGCAGGCGAACGAGGCTTATTTCAAAGGTGACGCAAAGTTTTTTGAGGGTATGTTGAGCGATAACTTCGTCATGCTTGGGCCGCGTGGTTTGCGGATGGATAAGGCGGCGGCGGTC
Source organism: Acidobacteriota bacterium (assembly GCA_020846885.1). Classification (GTDB taxonomy): domain Bacteria; phylum Acidobacteriota; class Blastocatellia; order Pyrinomonadales; family Pyrinomonadaceae; genus OLB17. The sequence continues at coordinate 6,479 of JADLDC010000045.1, forward strand.
AAGATGATCGCCGGCAACAAGTGTGAAATCAAAGACGGCTGGAAGCTTGATGAAGGTCATGTTTCCACGGTCGATCGCGACACATTCGTGCTCACTTATAAAGGGACGTTAGACGGAACATGCACTGTAAATGGCAAGACCGAAAAGGTGCCGAGTCCGATCCGGGCCGCGACCGTTTGGGTCCGAAGCGGCCCCGAATATAAGCCTGCATTTCATGGCGAGAACCTGATCGTCGATCCGACAGCAGCGGCGGCAACACCCGCAAGGTCCGTGGCGTCAAAGGACGAATCGAAGATCAATGCACGAGTCACGACATTGGACGGGAAGCCTTTGAACGAAGACGGCACTCCCTATAAGGATCGGACAACTGAGGTAGATAAAAATATCCCAGCCGAGGATCCCAACACCGACGCTCTTGTCAAAGCCGAACTCGCAGTGTGGGAAGCCTGGAAATCGCACGACGCCAAGAAGCTCGAAGAGCTAACTGCCAACGACCTTTCGTTCGTTGACATCTTCGGCACGGTCACGACCAACAAGCCGGACACGATAAAGCTCTGGGTGGAGAATAGATGCGAGGTCAAAGGCGTCAGCGTTACGGACGGCGTTGCGACGCCGATATCGCCGACCGTCAGCATTCTCACCTTTAAGGGAAACGCCGACGGAACATGCTACGGCCAAAAGATCGGCGGCCCGATTTTCGGCACATCGGTTTATGTAAAAAGCGGCGAAACGTGGAAATCGGCATTTACTTTGAATTCACCTGACTAAATGAGGTGCGATCTCTAACTTTGATAAAATGATTTAGAGATGGTTCTCGATTCACAAACGATTCTCGCTCAACGGCGGGAAACAGGAACCATGACATGGCGCGGCCCGGCGTTGATGTTGTTTGCACGAACGGGTTTTGCGGTTGCGGCCCAGGCGATCGTTGCTGGTATTTTTTTCTTGCGAGGGTCGCTGACGCCGTGGCGCGATTCGGAACCGTGGCTGCCGGTGTACGGGACATTGATCGACGCCGGATGCCTGGCGATGCTGTGGCGGTTAACGACGCGTGAGGGCATACGGCTGTTCGACCTTCTCGGGTTCGAGCGGACGCGTCTGGTCCGAGATGTGCTGTACGGCCTCGTACTTGTCCCGGCGAGCCTCGTGTTCATTTTCGGCGGCACTTATGCGGCGGGTTGGCTGCTTTACGGCGCACCGTCGCAGCCTTTCGGTTTCGCAGCATTGCCGCTGCCGGCGGCTGTTTATGGCGTGCTTGTATTTCCGGTCATTTGGGGACTGACCGAACAGCTGACCTATAACGGCTATCTTGCACCGCGTTTTCAGGTGTTAAGCGGGAGTACGATGATTGCGATCTTGATCGTCGGATCTGTTTGGGCGTTGCAGCACGCTTTTATGCCGCTCACGTTTGATACGAAATTCATGGCATTTCGGCTATTTTCTTCGGTGCCGAATACTGTCTTTCAGATCGCGTTGTATCTTCGATTTCGCCGCCTTGTCCCGTTCGTTATCGCTCACGCTCTCATGGACGGCGCAAGCGTATTCATGAGCGCGCTTTTACCTATTTTGAGCGGCTGAAATGGCCATTGCAGCTACGATAGAATTGCATTCGCCGGTTGTTGAAACTGATTCTTATTTTCACCATTAAAGATATGTCAAAAAAGAAGTTGTCACTGGATCAAATAAGGGAACTGCTCGACGAGTTGAAAGGCAGATTTGAGAAAAACGCGAACCGCCACAAAGGTGTGAAATGGGCCGATGTACAGGCCAAACTCGAAGCAAATCCGGAAAAACTTTGGTCACTGTCGGAGATGGAACGGACGGGCGGCGAGCCGGATGTTGTCGGGTTTGATAAGAAGACTGGCGAATACCTCTTTAACGATTGCTCGCCCGAAAGTCCGAAGGGCCGCCGAAGCCTTTGTTATGACCGCCGCGCATGGGAATCGAGAAAAGAGCACAAACCGGAAGGCAACGCCGTTGACGCGGCGGCGGCGATGGGCGTCGAGCTTTTGACCGAAGAAGAAACGCGCGAGCTGCAAAAGCTCGGCGAATTCGACACCAAATCCTCGAGCTGGATAAGAACGCCCGATGATTTCAGAGACGAAGGCGGTGCGTTATTCTGCGACCGCCGTTTCGGGCGCGTTTTTACTTACTGCAACGGAGCCGAATCTTACTACGCCGCCCGCGGCTGGCGCGGATCGCTAAGAGTTTAAGTTCTCTACGAGGGGCGTCGTTGAACTGGCTGTCACCTGACATTCTCATTGACAAGTATAGTACAAAGTTCTACAATTAGATTGCGTTGACGAACGGGCGACTGATGAAAATCTTCAAGACGAAATGGTTTGTCAGATTCGCCCGAAAGGAACGGATCAGTGATCAAAAGCTGATTCAGGCTGTTAAGGATGCCGATGCTGGAAATATTGACGCCGATTTCGGCGGCGGAGTTATCAAGCAAAGGATCGCCAGATCGAAAGAAGGTAAATCGGGCGGCTACCGCTCCATCATTCTCTATCGTCAAGGTGAAAAAGCGTTCTTTGTTTATGGTTTTGCAAAAAACGAGATGGAAAACATCGGCAACGCTGATGTGCGGGACTTTAAGAGACTGGCCAAAGTGATGCTTTCAGCCTCGGAGCGGCAAGTTGTTACAATGTTGGAAAACGGAGAGATAGAGGAAGTAATCCCATGAAAAAGTCGAAGGCTTACAGGAGCGAGGCGGCGGCTGCAATACATGAAACTGCAACTGGCCTTTTTGAAGCGGGCGTCATCGACAAGAGAACGATGCGCGAATTTGACGATTCATGCCTTACGCCGATCCATGAATTCACACCGGGTGAGATACGTGCATTGCGTGAGCGAGAACAGGTCAGTCAAACCGTCTTTGCCCATCATCTGAATATTTCAAAGGACTCGATAAGCCAGTGGGAACGCGGTGAAAAACGCCCGGCCGGACCATCGCTCAAACTTCTTTCACTCATTGAGCGGAAAGGACTAGCGTCTATTGCTTAGTTGAAAGTTCACTAAACATCAGCGATAGAGGTTTTCGCGGGTCATTGAGAATCTAGACCTTGATCGGTGCCTGAGTTTTCTCGACGCGACCACAGGAAATAGACATTTAGAGCAACGAAGATCGATATCGAGATCCAGTGAGAAATAAAGGCCAACAGAGTTGCCGCCAAATATCCGATCGGCCCCATTAGATAGCGATAGCTGATCCGTTTTGCTTCCGCCTGAGTCAATAATGGCGAGAGAAGCTTTGGGTCGTTAGCTGCATGCAGCCACATTGCGGTTACCAGCAGACCGACGACAGTTAGAGTGCCGCCATAGAAAGCGGCCGCTGTCGTTTGTCCCTGGCTTTGATGCAGTGCTTCTGCCAATACTGCGGTTGGGAATGGCAGAAAAGCTATAAACATTAGGTGGGCGGTGTTAAGCAGCAACAGCCTATGGTCGGCGCGAACGATCCTATCAAACATCGTATGATGGTTGATCCAAATTGCACCGATGACAATGAAGCTGATCGCATAGGCAAGATACGACGGCCAAAGGCCGAGCAAGCCCGACGCCAAGTTGTCGGCGTTGGGCACCTTGATCTCGAGGATAAGTAAGGTAATCGCGATCGCAAAAACCCCATCGCTAAATGCTTCGATTCGGTCAGTATTCATAGTCACCTGCATGATCACATTCGTCAGCCGGCCTCGATTTTATATTACTTTGCACCATGTTTTTGCAGTTCACTGCGGATTTAGAGCGCTGATCGTGACGTAATAGCCATCAGGATCGCGGAGAGAGAATTCCATGGTTCCGGTGCTTGGGTTTAGGTTTGGTTCTTCGTCTAGTTGTTCGACAAGTTTACGTGCATTGGCAAGCGAAGTTTCGAGATCATCGACGCGGAAAAACAGCAGAAGTCCGTTGCCTGGTTCGGCGCGGGCCGGGCTGGATAAAGACGGATGGTCGTGCTCGCCCCACGAGTGAAGGCAAAGCAAAACCGTTCCGTCGGTATCCGCGATCTGTCCGAAAAAATCATGCTCCGGCAGCGTCTCCGGCAGGCCCAGCAGGGACTTGTACCACCTGAAGCTGTTTGCAACATCTTTAACTCCGATTATTGTCCAAAGTCGTTTCATGTTAGTCAGCGTTTGGTAACGATTGCTTCGGCTGCGGCTCTAGTTTCGCATAGTCACGCCGATCAGAATGCGAGTCAAAACTATCTCTAGCTGCGGAGCAGCGAAAAGCATGTAGCCCCAGGTGGAGCGAAGCGGAACCTAAGGTAAAAAAGCAAAAAGATCCACAGGCCCGCGAAGCGGGCGACAGAGATCTCCGTTAGTCTCGTAATCCTTAGCTTTAATGGCTCTGGTGTCGCCCACTACGTGGGCTAGAGTCTCATTTTCCTCCTACCCACGGGTTCCGCTTTGCTCCACCCGTGGCTACCTCTCTGCCACTGCTCCGCAGTTTAAGACAGTCTCGACACAGCTTCCAACACACCGGCTATTCGAGGCCAAGAATTATCATTGAGCCGCCGGCGAAGTGTCCTTTCCAGTTTCGGTAGAAACTCGGTTCAGGCGCTTAATTCCTTTATCAAAACCTCAGCCGCATTATCGACTTCATTTTCCGTATTGAAAATATGGGTGCAGAATCTTATTCCGTTGAAGCCAAACTCTTTATGGGTTGGGCGGATGCTGATCTTGTGTTTATTGAGGAGCGTTTGCACGACCGTAGTGTTCTTGATGGCGTCGGGCAAAAGGCAGGCCAGCATCGGCGACGCGAGCGGGCCGGCGGGCGGGCTGACGATCGTCAGGTTGCGGACGTTTTTCAGTTTGTCGTAGAGGCGGTTTCGGAGCGATAGGTCGTGTGCCTCGACCTTTTCGATGCCAACCGATTCGAGATATTCGATAGCGGTTCCAAGACCCAAAATGCAGGCGAGATTTACGACGCCGTTTCCATCGCTGTAGGTGTTGTACGATTCTTCGAATTGTATCGGGCGAATGATGGATTGAGCATCTTTTGCGATATACAAAATGCCGGTTCCTTTCGGCCCCATTAGCCATTTATGCCCGCTGGTCGCGTAGGCGTGACAACCCAATTCTTTGACGTTGACCTTTATCGCCCCGACCGATTGTGCACCGTCAACCACGCATAGAATGCCTTTTGAACGAGCGAGTGCAGAGATCTCGGCTATCGGCATTCGAAGGCCTGTGGACGAAAAGACATGGCTTGCGCTGATCAGTTTCGTGTTCTTTTGAATGAGCTTACGCGTTCGGTCAAGGATGGCTTCGGCTTTATTTTCGCCTCGCGGTATGACAAGCTTATCGATAGCGACGCCGTAATATTTCGCAAAATATTCCCAGCCGAGCAAGCCGCCGCCGTGTTCCTGATCGGTTACTATTATCCGGTCGCCGGCCTTAAGACGCATCCCTTGAGCAACCGCATTCATCCCGCTCGTGGTGCTGTTTGTAATAACGATCTCGCTCACATCGCACCCAAGAAACCGTGCCGCCGTAATGCGCGTTTTTTCCGCCAACTCCTCGGCACCATTTCGTCCGTAATACTTAACGGGATACGATTCCAAACCTTCCCAAGCCTTCATCGAAGCCTCGATGGTCTCCCGCCGACACGGCCCAAGCGTTCCGGTATTTAGATACGCGATCCCATCCGTAAAAAGATATTCGCTCGCCGCATTCAATGTGTTCGGCCCGCCCGCCGCGACCGCATTCGGCGAGGCCGAAGCCGCAAGCAAACTCCCGGCCGCCCCCGCCGAGATCGCCTTCAAAAACATCCGCCTGTCGTGTCGATCTGGTTTCATCCGCCAACTCCGAATTTACTGTTTGTTCAAGGCTCGAATCTTAGATCAAATTCGTTCGGATGGATTATACACCCTATTTCGTTCCACAGTTCAGATCCGACCGCATTTCAAGACATCAGGAGAGGCTGGCGTTTCGGACATTGTGCAAATGGGTATCATCGTAAGAATCCGCCACGACCCACGCACACGCTGTTAGTAGAATCGAGACAACGAACTCATTCCATTGGAAGGCGGTCATGGTTCCGGCCTGGATGCGGGGCGTCCAGACGAGGACGGTCAGTAGGAAGATCTGCACGGCGACGAGCCCGGCGGCCAGGCGTGCGAGGACGCCGAATATCACGGCCAGGCCGGCCGCTATAAATGCCGCGCCGGTAAAATATGACCAGAAAACGGGCCATTGCATCCACGCGGGCACGAGCGGAGCGGTTGCTTCGAGGTATAGAAAATGTGCGAGGCCGATCGGGATCAGGCCGAGGCCGAAGAGTGTCCGAGCAATGCGAATGCCGGTTCCGCCAACAATGAAACCGACGCGGTTTCTGTCCCACTCGGTCGCAAGCGATGCATAAATGGTCCAGGCGGCGCCGAGAATTACGCTTGTCGAGGACGCGGGCCACCATGTGCCGACCTGCGGATCGATGGCGAGCCACGGCAGCCGCAAAAGCAGCAGCCAAAGCAGCAAACAGACAAACAGAACGCGTGCCGCGAAGGCCGCCGTCGGCC
>JADLDC010000046.1 GCA_020846885.1 Acidobacteriota bacterium
GATCGACTGAACATCGAACGCGGTACAGCCCGCGACGGCGACAAGAAGATTCTCAAGCGGCGTCGAGGTAGAACGACGCTCGCCGTTTGCGTCCATTAGCTGGGCATGGCCGCTTGGCGGTATGCCGATAAATAGATCATCGCCAGCGTATCTGACGGTGGCTTTGTATAGATCGTTTGCCATACTTTTAACTCCTTCCAATATCACGCCGCTGCCGAAAGGGCCCGCCCTCCGGCCGCAGGCGTATGCGAATCGTGAACTTCGTCCACTTCTTCAATATTGTTGCGCTTCGCCTTGTTATTCGCTGTGATCAGGGCTACTGAAACTATCACGACACCGGCACCGGCAAACATCATGCCGGTCAGTGATTCGCCCGCGAGCGCCCAGCCGAGAAAAACAGCGATGGCCGGGTTTACATACGCATATGTCGAAACCGTTGCAGGCGAAGCATTTTTCAGCAGCCAACTAAAGGCGGTGAATGCGACAACCGCTCCGAACACGATCAGGTACCCAAGGGCCAATGCCGAGGTCGTCGAAACGGCGGACGGTTCAAAAGTTGACCACTCGCCCGCAGCGGTACCGGCCAAAAGCAGGACCGCACCGCCCGCAAGCATCTGCATTCCGGCCGACTGGGCCGCGGACCTGACCGCAACGCTGCGGGTGCCGTACAATGATCCAGCCGCCCACGAGAGCGTTGCTATCAGCGTGGCAATGATGCCGAACAACTGTCCGCCCGTACCTGCGGCTTCTTCAGTATTGTGCCCAAATATCAGCAGCGAGACACCGACAAAGCCGACCGCCAGCCCAAGGATGACCTTGTTGCTCGGCCGGCCGCTGCCCATAAATATCCAACTGAGCAGAACTATCCAGAACGGAGTGCTCGCGATAAGCAGGGCCGCCAGGCTGGATGAGATGTAGTGCTCCGCCAGCACAACGGCCCCATTGCCGATGGCAAGCAGCAGGGTGCCAAGGATCAGGCTTGCCCTCCAGTGGACGAATCTCGGCTTTTCATAACCCGCCGTAAAGCGCGACCATGCGTAAAGTATCCCGCCCGCCACGGTGAACCTGACGCCGGCCATTAGAAATGTCGGCAGCGTTTCAATAGCGTATTTTATTGCGAGATATGTCGAACCCCAAATAAGATACACCGCCGCAAAGGCCGCGATAAGCAGCGCCAGGTTCCGTTTGTTCGTCAATGTTTTCGTTGCGTGCATGTTCGTTCACCACCCCCGGGAGCGTCTCATCTTCCCTTTGCCTTGTGTCTGCCTGATTCGGTTTCAATATGATCAAGCGGCAGCGAGCTTGTTTCCTTGAACGTCTGGAGTACAACTGTGGTTCGTGTGTCGACGACCTTTGGAATAAGCTTGATCTTTTCCCGCAAGAGCCGCCCAAGTTCCTCAGTATCGCGGGTGCGGACTTTTATCAGGCAGCAGTCCTCGCCGGCGACGTCGTGTACCTCTAGCACCTCAGGCATCTCGGCGAGAGCTTCCTCAACGCCGCCGCCGCATTCGCTGGTACGGACCGAGACAAAAACCGTTAGCCCAAGCCCTATCTGCCGCGGGTCCAACCGCGCTGCGTAATTCTTTATGACGCCCTTATCCTCAAGCTTTCTGATCCGCTCCAATACCGCCGAAGGCGCTAAGTTGACTTGCCGCGCGATCTCCGCGTTCGATTCACGGCCGTTGGCCTGAATGATTGCCAGAATGTCCTTATCAATATCGTCTATCATTCGTACATACTCTCCATAGAGAGAATAATCATCGGCGAATCGCTTGTCAAGCAAAATATTCTTCGTATTATGTTACGCCGGACATGGTCTGCTCTGTCCGGGTTACGCACATCCGTTTAGAGGTTGTCTCAGACGCCGATTTCGCCGCGGAGCGGCTTTAAGAAAGTAGCCAGATGCGGAGCTTCTGGACAGAGTAAAGTTCAGACATTTGCCCTGATGGGGCAAAAAGTTGACCGGTCCGCAGCATCGGTGAGAGAGATCGATATCGACGCGTTGCTGATGTCTGAATAGTACCCGTGACATACACGTCCCTGATACCGACTCATTCATCTTATTCAGTGATTTTCTTCATCTTATTCAGTGGTAAAGAGTTACCAACCACAGAAGAAGAGGAAGGAAATCTGAATTTCGGAACAGGAACATCATTTGGGAGGTATCTGTGAGCTTTTCAGAGATTCTCCTGCTTTCGGTAGGCAACTTCGCCGCTTAAAATACTTCAGCGAAAGTGTCGGTTACATTCGATGAGAAATATTTCAGGCGTTGATTCCATTTCCCAATCGGCATATCATCGCGGGTATGAAAGCGGTGCAGATCGAAAGCGCTGGTGGAGAGGAATTGATCTCGTGCAACCCTGCCGACGGCAGCGAGGTTGGACGGGTCAAGATCTTTCAACCGGCCGAGGTTCGCGAGGCGGTCGAGCGGTCGCGTGAGGTTTTCCACCTGTGGAAAACCACTACGTTCGCCGATCGCAAACGGCTCATAATGGCCGCTCGCGATGTGATCCTGTCGGACATCGACGGCATCGCAAGACTTATCTCTGCCGAATCGGGCAAGCCGGTTGCGGAGGCGATCTCGATGGAGATCGCGCCGGTGCTTGACCTGATGCAGTGGATCGCACGCGGGGCAGAAAAGATGCTCCGGCCGCGCCGCGTGAACATCGGGCTTTATCGGTTGCTCGGCCGCTCGTCAAAGATCGTCTATCATCCGCTTGGCGTTATCGGCATTATTCCGGCATGGAATTATCCGTTCTCAATCCCGCTAGGCGAAGCCGCAATGGCACTGATGGCCGGTAACACGGTAGTAATAAAACCATCCGAATTAACGCCGCTGATCGGCCTGAAAATAGGCGAGATATTCGAGCGGGCGGCAAACTTAAGTTTGCCGGACAGTCCGACAAACTTTAGTTTGTCGCCGCTGGTCCAGATCGTCACCGGTGCCGCCGATACCGGTGCCGCACTGGTCGATGCGGCTCCAGATAAGATAATGTTCACCGGCTCGGTCGCGACCGGCAAAAAGATCGCTGCCGCCGCGGCAAAGAATCTGACGCCAACCGTGCTCGAACTCGGCGGCAAAGACCCGATGATCGTGTTCGACGACGCCAACCTAGAACTCGCCGCCGGAGCCGCGGTCTGGGGAGCATTCTGTAACGCCGGCCAATCATGTTCGTCCGTCGAGCGGCTTTATGTTCAGGAAGGTGCGGCCGAAAAGCTGACGCGCCTGATCGTTGAAAAAACAAAGAAATTAAAGATCGGCCCCGGCGACCAGGAGGATGTTTCGATCGGCGCAATGTCGTCCGAGCGGCAGGTAAAGACCGTCGAAGATCACGTTGAAGATTTTCGCGCATCAGGCGCAAAGATCGAGACCGGCGGCAGCAGATCCCCGCAATGCAGAAGCCCGCACGTCAGTAAGGGCTTAACACTCAACTCCGATACCGAAACACTCTTCTTCGAACCCACAGTCATCACCGGAGCGACGAACGAGATGCGCGCGATGCAGGAAGAAACCTTTGGCCCGACGCTGCCGATCGCCACATTCCGTACCGAGGAAGAAGCAATAAAACTCGCCAACAACAGCGAATTCGGCCTTACCGCCAGCGTCTGGACAAGCGACCGCGCGCGTGGCCGCCGCGTCGCTAAACAGATCGAAGCCGGCTCGGTCTGCATCAACGAAGTCCTCTACACCCACGGCATCGGCCAAACACCGTGGGGCGGCTTCAAATCCAGCGGCCGCGGCCGAACCCACGGCCTCGAAGGCCTTATGGAACTCGTCCAACCCCAGCACATCCACACAAACCACATCGCCATTTTGCCCGACGCCTGGTGGATGCCCTACTCGCCGACGGCCATCCAAACCTTCCGCGGTTTTGCGACCAAATTTGCAAGCGGATCGATCATGAAAACGGCGCGTCTGCTGCCTCAGCTTTCGCGTCGGATCAGGGAGTTATTGAAAAAGCAGTAGTAATGTCACGGCTGTCTAATTTAATCGGCTTCGCACAAACTGCATCGCAGCATCCCTTATTTCAAACAAGTACAAACCTAGATCATCGAAGCGGGCAGCCGAGCCGTTGGCCGGGACGCCTCTGCGGGAAGCCTGATCCAGCATAAACTGGATGGCAACAGTGCCCTTCGGAATCTGAAAGATGCCATACATAGTTACCCATGCGTCAGGGGTCCGTGTATCTGCAAGCATTTTTTGGCCTTGCAGATAAGCATTAATTATGCCGCCATTTGGTTGACTTTTACTTAACATGTAGCCATAAAGATATGGCAAACCGGTGATCGCCCCGTCGGGGTTGATTCGTTCACTTGACCCGCGTCCAATAAGCAAGGCGTACTTCCCGGCGTCCGTCGGGGCTATTTCCACCGTTTGACTAAATCCGCTTGTTCGGCCATTGTCCTTTTCCCTGATGACAAAGGCTTTGCTTCCATTAATCTCTTCGACAGTTGCCTCGCCATCAAACAGCCAGTTCTGTGAATCGGATTCCCCGGATGGATTAAGGAGGAGATTTGTTTGAGCGCGTACGGGCGATACGAGCAGACCAATGCCTAATAAATACAAACCTGCAATTGCGATAGCCTTCATGGTGACCTCTCATGCGCGATAAGTTAAACTTCAGAACCGATAGTAATCCTGAATTAAGTAAGGTTCAAGGAATTTTCGCAATATTGGGATAAGTTTTTAACGAACTCTAGGCGGAGGTTGGCAACAAGTGCATGATTCGTTTTTTGCTGCCGGCACGTTCGACAGAATGACGCGGCATTACTTGACGTCAAGAACTGTTGAAGCGCGAAGTTCAACCCCAAGCGCTCGCATCAGTTTTAGCACTGTGTCGTAACGAGGCTTCGCTCCGGGGGCGAGGGCTTTGTAGAGGCTTTCGCGGCCGACGCCCGCGTCCTTTGCGAGCTGCGACATGCCTCGGGCTTTGGCCACGTCGGCAATTGCTCTGAGAAAGACATCGGGGTTTTCGTCCTCAAGCGCGGCGTTCAGGTATTCGGCGATCACGGTTTCGTTGTCAAGATAATCTGCCGCGTCGAAAACTGCTAATTTCTTTTTCATCACTCTATCTCCAACTCTTTAAGAATTGCTTTCGCCAGTTTGATATCTTTTTTCTGCGTTGACTTGTCGCCGCCGCAAATTAGCAAATAGACGACCTTTCCGCGGCGGCAGAAATACAATCGATAGCCCGGCCCGACATGTATCCGCATTTCAGAAATACCATCGCCGATAGGCTCCGCATCGCCAAAGTTTCCGGCCTCGGCCGATCTTATCCTCGCGGCAATTCGGGCTTTTGCAATATCGTTCCTCAAACCTTTCAGCCATTCATCGAATTCTTCGGTTCGGAGAAAGGTATTCATCTATTAGAATTGTATCCGAATGGATACGAAAAACACAAGTTTGCTGATGTCTTAAGCGGCGTTTGCCTGGGCGGTTTCAGATTCGATTTCGGGCCGGTAGGTTTTGAGCCAGAGGATATGAATGGTAACGCCGAGGGCGATGGCGGCGAGCAATAGGACAAGCCAGAGGCGGCTGCTGACGATCCACATGCTAAAGCCGATCGAGGCCCAGAGTGTAAGGATGGTGGTAAATTTCTGCCGTGCGGTGATGCCTTTGCCGGAGCGGTAATTGGTTATGTATTTGCCGCAAAGCCGGTTGGTAAGAAGCCAGTTGTGAAATTTGTCCGAGCTGCGCGAATAGCAATAGGCTGCCATCAGCAGAAAAACGGTCGTCGGCATCAAAGGCAGGAACATCCCCAACACGCCCAGCCCAACGCAGACCGTGCCGGCAAATATCAGAATTGCCTTTCGGATGTCCATAACCTCTTTGCAGTATAACAGGCGC
>JADLDC010000047.1 GCA_020846885.1 Acidobacteriota bacterium
CGAACAATGGGCTTCTTGCTTACACGCTTGGCGAATGGACATTCACGCCAAAGGCCCGGCCGAAGGATATTCGCGTCGGCGAATACGCTACGGTCTGGAGCAAAGTGAATGGAAGATACAAGGCAATTCTTGATATAGAGGTTTCGCATCCCGTGCTTGAACGGGCCGAAGACCGCCTTCACATTCCAAAACCGCGCGGCGGCCACAGCAACAAGCAGGGCTGGTCGGCGACCGACGCGACGATGAATTTTCTTAGAATGAGCATGTCAAAAGCAGGGCTTGGGAAGGCATATGATATGTTCGCCGCCGAGGACGTGATCTTGCTCCGCGACGGCCTGCCGCCGATCGTCGGCCGCGGCCTCGCCGAGGACGAAACAGAAAAATACGCAGCGGTCGATTTTCCAAAACGCGTTGCCCAGTTTCAAACCGGCGACATGGCATATACGTGGAATCCGTGCTCCTATGCCGACAGCCGCGAGGGAATGGAGAAAGGGAATTGCCTGCACATTTGGAAGTTCCGTGATAAGAAGTGGTTTATCCTTCTAGGGGTTTTTGCAAAGGTGACGAATACCGTCAAGCCAGTCTTGAAGGAAGCCGCGGGCCGAGAGCACTAATGGCCGGCCGCGGATAACTTTTAATGGAGTTTCCCGCCGATGCATTTTTCATTGCGGGCTTTGTGTTAGCGGATCCTTAACAGACAGATACAAAGACGAAAGCACTCACTCGCTCTTGGAGCGGACAACTTCGACCGATGCCGTTGCCCGCGCGGCGACAGCGGCCGAGGTGCTTCCCAAAAGGAACCGTTCGATCCTGCTCCCGAATTTATTTGCCCCAAGAAAGATACAGTCGGCATTCCAGCGTGAGGCTTCAGCGATCAAGACCTCTTTCGGGTGGCCTGAGATGGTCTCGAATGAAAAGGGAACAGTCGTTGGGCCGATCGCCGCAAGAGCTTGTTTTGCCTGGTTTCCCAGCCAGTTGCGCTCCGCAGCATTAATGGCGGCCGCCGCACTGGTTACGGGAGGAATGAAACGGCCGATGGCGGACGGGAGTATTTCCTCTGCCGCCGAGATCACGCGAACTTCCGAACCGGGCGGCCAGCACCTTGAGGCAGCCGCATTCAAGGCGGCGATCGACCCGTTAGAGCCGTCAAATCCGACAAGCGATCGGACAGGCGTTTCATCCACCTCGATCTTTCCGCGGCCGATCCGTACTGAGCAGCGGGCTTCGGTGAGCACCTTCTGCGAAATACTTCCGAGAACAAACCGCCCGATCGCCGAACGCCCCTGTGAGCCGACAACGATAAGGTCGGCGTCCATTTCATCCGCCTTTGCGATTATTTCCCATGCCGGTGAGCCATAAGTTGCCTCAGACCGGACGTTCCACGCGGGCAGAGCCTTTTGAACACGCTTTCGTGCATGGCCCGCAAGGGATTCTGCCTCGGCCACCTTCGCCCTGCCGCGATCCCACTGCTGTTGGAGCCACTGTTCGGCCGCTGGATCAAGAATTTGATCCGGCCCGTCGTCGGGCGAGCGGGACCCGTTGGGTGGTGGAAGCCATACATCGGCAACTGAGACGACCAGGGCCTCGCCTGCAGGAGGCAAACCCGCCCGCACCAGATCATCCAATGCGGCATCGGAATCGTTTGATCCATCGTATGCGATCAGGACTTTCATTTGTTCGAATCAAGCAGTTCCGCCGTGAACAAAACTGCCAACTTGCCCGTCTGCTTATGCAAGGTTTATGCCATACCGGCGATCAAGGGTCAAGCCGGTTTCCTCCGGCAGCCCGCGCAAATACCGCGAAAATTTTCACAGCAGCAGGAAAAATGTACAGGATGTTGCTATAATTCTCCGAACAACCACAGTTGGTCTTCCAATGTCGATAAAGCAAAAGGTCCTGATAGTTGACGACGACTCATTTGTCCGACTCGCGTTGGTCGAGGCACTTCGCTCGTGGTCGTATGAGCCGTTCGAGGCTGACACCGTTGCCGCCGCCAAGGCCGCGTTCGCGGAGCTTGAACCCGCGGTTACACTGCTCGATATTGATCTTCCTGATGGTTCAGGCCTGGATGTGCTGAACCACATTCGTGAGGCACGCCCCGAAACGATCGCGATCATGGTGACGGGCAATGTCGATGTGCCGAACGTGGTCGCGGCCTTGCGCGGCGGTGCCCATGACTTTATCGGAAAGCCGATAAAGCTTGAGGAATTGCGCGTCACGCTTAGAAATTCGGTCGAGACCCAATCATTGCGCCGCGAGGTGACAGCCGCACGGACAGAGCGTGCGAAGGGATCGGGTTTCTCCCGCATTATCGGATCATCGCCGCAATTGAAACGTGCTATCGAGGTCGCCCAGCGGGTTGCCGAATCGGACGTACTGTCGATACTGCTTCAGGGCGAGACCGGAACAGGCAAAGACCTTTTCGCACGGGCCATCCATTTTGCGAGCGAGCGCGCGAACGCTCCGTATCTGGCGATCAACTGCGCGGCACTGCCGGCGACGCTTATCGAGTCGGAGTTGTTCGGTTACGAAAAAGGAGCTTTTACCGACGCAAAGCAAAAGAAAGAAGGGCTTTTCGAACAGGCCCAGGGCGGTACGATCTTTCTTGACGAGATAGGCGAACTGGAGCTGCCGCTGCAGGCAAAACTGCTTCGCGTTCTCGAGGATAAGACATTTCGGCGGGTCGGCGGGCTAAAGGATATCGCGATGGATGTCCGCATCATTGCGGCATCCAACCGCGACCTGAAGAAGCGCGGCGAAACAGGCGAGTTCAGGCTCGACCTCTTCTATCGGCTTTCGGTGATACAGGTTGACATCCCTCCGCTTCGCGAGCGTGGTGACGACGTTATATTACTGGCGGACCACTACATCGAAAGGGCAAACGAAAAACGGCGGGGCAAACGGCTTAAAGGCCTTTTGCCCGAGGTCGCTCGCGTTTTTATGTCTTACCGCTGGTCGGGGAACGTCCGTGAGCTTCGCAATGTCATCGAGCGGGCGTCGATCCTTGAGGACGGAGAATACGTTACGATGAACCATCTTCCGGGAGACATGGTGGCCGGCGGCCTGGCCGCAAACAACGGCGGGACCGGCATAGTACTTCCGCCGGGCGGTATTCCGCTCGAGACGGCGGAACTTGAACTTGCCAGACAGGCAATGGAACGCGCCGGCGGGAATCTGACCAAGGCTGCGAAATTGCTGAATATTACGCGTGACCAACTGCGGTACAAACTTAAAAAATCGGGTGACTATTGAGCAAAACGTGAAGCCGGGCCGCGGTATCGATAGGCCTTTTGCGGCCGGCGACCAACTGTCAAGGTCCGCGGCCGAATCCCGGTTGGTAAAGGAACTTACTGACCTCAAGTTCGCGCTTGATCAGGCCGCGATCGTCGCGACCACGGACCAGCGCGGACGCATCACATATGTCAACGAGAAATTTTGCGAGATCTCGAAATATTCCCGCGACGAACTGATCGGGCAGGACCACCGCCTTATCAATTCCGGCTACCACACCAAGGATTTCATTCGCGGCCTGTGGACCACGATAGCGAACGGGCGTGTTTGGCGCGGGGAACTTCGAAATCGTGCAAAAGACGGATCGATCTACTGGGTAGATACGACCATCGTCCCGTTTCTGGATGATGCGGGCAAGCCGTTTCAGTATATTGCCATTCGCTACGAGGTGACCGAGCGCAAACTTGCCGAAGAGCGGATCCATCAACAGGCGTCGCTGCTCGACCAGGCGCAGGATGCCATCATGGTCTGCGACCTGAATCATAAACTTCTTTACTGGAACAGCGGGGCTGAACGGATCTATGGATATTCCGTTGACGAAGTGCTGGGTAAGGGAATTGGCGAGATATTAAGGGTTGACATTCCGTTCCGTCAGGAGACGGACGGCGAAGATTCGTGGAGCAAAGAGGTTGTTCACCGAACAAAATCCGGCGAAGCCATAAACGTGATGAGCCGCTGGACCCTGGTGCGGAATGAACGCGGGCAGCCCGATTATTTTCTGATCACGAACACCGATGTTACAGAACAGCGAAAAAGCGAGATCCACCTATTCCGTGCCCAGCGGATGGAATCGATCGGAACACTTGCCGGCGGCATCGCCCACGATCTCAACAACGTCCTTTCGCCGATATTGATGTCTGTTGACATGCTGCAGCTTCGTGAACCTGGCCCGGAGACCGAGAAATGGCTTCGAATGATCCGCGACAGTGCGGAACGCGGAGCGGTACTGATAAAGCAGGTCCTGACATTCTCCCGCGGGTTCGGCGGCGAGCAGGTCTTGCTTCAACTCAAGCATATCGTCAAAGAACTCCTTGGTGTCCTAGGTCAAACGCTGCCTAAGAACATACAGGTCAAGTACGACATTCGTGCGGATCTGCGGCTGATATTGGCGGACCCGACCCACCTGCATCAGATCTTGATGAATTTGTGCATCAACGCACGCGATGCGATGCCGGGCGGCGGCACGCTCAGCATCAGCGCGGAAAATGTTGACGTTGACGCATCATTGGCAAGTCTTTTTCCCGGGGCACTCACGGGAAACTACGTCCGTATCGATATCGAGGACACGGGGACCGGGATTCCGAAGGAAACGCTGCCCCGCATATTCGATCCGTTCTTTACGACCAAAGAGGTCGGAAAAGGAACGGGCCTGGGCCTTTCAACGACGCTTACTATCGTAAAAGGGCACGGCGGATTTCTGGATGTTTACAGCGAGGTCGGAAGCGGATCGCGTTTCTCTATCTATCTCCCGGCGGTCGAGGCGGAGACGCACACGTCAACGCTTGCGGACCCGATCGATCTTCCGGCCGGTTCCGGCCAGCTTGTCCTGGTCGTGGATGATGAAGCCGCAATTCGCGAGGCGGCCCGGGCGACACTCGAAAGTTACGGCTATCGCGTGCTCACCGCGGCCGACGGCCTGGAAGCCAAGAAGCTGTTTGAATCGCGCGGTGCCGAGATCGCGCTCGTACTGACCGACATGGCGATGCCTGTGATGGGAGGCCGCGAGTTGATAGAACGCGTGATCGCCGCCCGGCCTGATCAGCCGCTGATCGCGATGAGCGGAATGATGGACAGGTCCGAGTCTGCGGAGATCGAGGCCGCGGGCATCGCAAACATTTTGTCCAAGCCGTTTACCGCTGAAAAACTTCTTCGGGCCATCGAACAGGCACTAAAGCAGGCCTGATCAAACTCATCCTGCAAGCCGCTTGACCAGGTCAGCGGCAAAATATGCAAGCGTAGCAGCCACCGCACCGATAAGCAGCGTCATTGCGCCGGAACGCCACCACGGATCTGTTGACCAACGGGCCTTTGCAGACCCGATCGCGAAAAAGACAAGTCCGGTTATTACGGCCGAAACAGTAAAGGCCCTTTCAAAGCCAAGCAGGAACGGCGCCATCGGGGCCAGCCCGCAAATAACGAAGGCGGCGAATGTGCTTGCCGCCGCGGCCCATTCGGAGCGGACGGTTGAAGGCAGGCCGTATTCCTCGATCAGCATCGTGTCGATCCATCTCGCGCGGTCGGATGTGATTATGTTGACCGTGTTCTCAAGATCGTCGCCCGAAAAACCTTTGGCGGCATAGATCTGGCGTATTTCCTCACGTTCGCCGTCCGGGTCGATGTCGATGTGCTTTGCTTCGATCCGGGCGATGCGGTCATGGTCGTCCTTTTCCGCACGTGTACCAAGAAAATTCGACGCGGCCATCGAAAAGCCGTCAGCGATGAGATTTGCCGCACCGAGAATGACGATGATCGTTGGTTCAAGGTTCGCTCCGACCGTTCCGGCGACTACGGCAAATGTAGTGACCGCTCCATCGACACCGCCGTACACAAAATCGCGAAGATAATTATGGCGTGTGCCGGCGGCGAATCTTTCCGCTATCGATTCGGGTGAATGATCGTGTTCAAGTTTATGTCTGGGCATGGTCATCTCGCCGGACTGCAGCAACTGTGCCTCTCACGGCCCTCGGTGTTACCAAAAAGCATTCGGTTCTCCCGTTCGCTTCAGGCCTCGGCCCCGCAGATCGGAGCATCTATCGCGCGTCGTTCGCCAGCTGCGCCCGGTGCGAACTTTTGCACACCATTCACGCCCTGGTGCGAAGAATTTCACACCGGCGATCCGCAAGAATGGCGAAAAATCAGGGCTTTGGTGCGGCACAGAGATTGATTCTCGATCAGGTATCGAGGAGGCGGTCTTTCCGCGATCTGTCGTTCGGGCGGGCCGGAAAAAAGATTGTGATATGTACGTAAAGATGTATTTTGCGCTTTGTGCCTTGTTCGCGGCGGTCTCCGTCCTGCTGTTCGTGGCCGGCCTGATGACCCCGATGGTCGCCGTTTGGGTGGGCTTTATCGCTTTCGGCGTTGTTTTCATGGGAATGATCTCAGTGCTGCCGTCGACGATCTCGCATCATACTCCGGCACCGAAGCCTGTCAGAGCACCCGCGAAGACGCTTGATAATGTCGTCGCAGGCACATCCGACGCAATTCGTAAGATCGGCGCCGACATCGCTGCCTCCGGACAGGTCGAGGCACCTGAATTGAAATTGCCCTAGGCGGGCCGTTCGTCATCCGGCTGTTGCCGTACCCTTCAGCCTTCATTCTATGGCGCCGTAAACGATAAGCGGCGGCTTTGCCTGGACGAACGATCAACGCGGCCGGAACCAACCCACCCCGGTTAAGAAGGCCGCTGATACTGCGGCGGGATTTCCTCGGTCCCGCCGCAGTTTCTCGTTTGGGCTCATCACTATTTCCTTAAGAACGATACAAATTCGCCTTCGTCACGCGTCAGCCCGGCAAAGGTAGCCGCTACGCTTCCGTCAGGTGAGATGACCGCGTACAGCGGCAGTGCAACGGTGCCAAAACGCTGTTCCTGCATTCGCTGAAAGCCTTCGTACGGTTCGCCTTCGCCGTCAGTGTAAAGACGGAGGCGAACGAATTTATCAAGCTCATCGCGGACCGCGGGCTTTGGGAACATATTCGCTTCCATCCACCGGCAGTTGGTGCACGTATATCCGGTAAAATCGACAAAGAGCCGTTTGTTCTCGGCCTTCGCTTTTGCGATCGCCGCCTCGTAGTCATTTGTGATCCACGATAGTTCGCCTGAGATCGATCCGGCCGGGCCATTTGTTGAACTCACTTCCTTTGCCGGCGGCAGAAACGATTCGATCTCACCCAGCCGCGACCCGAAAAGCCCGGTCAGTAGATAG
This sequence comes from Acidobacteriota bacterium, assembly GCA_020846885.1. GTDB lineage: Bacteria > Acidobacteriota > Blastocatellia > Pyrinomonadales > Pyrinomonadaceae > OLB17. Next base: position 7,215 of record JADLDC010000047.1, read on the forward strand.
AGGGCGAGCGTTCCGAACAATAGGGCATTGAGGACACGGACCAGCCCGATCGTGCGGCTTTCCGAATCATGCGAGAAGCGGAAAACGCCGAGTAGATACAGGAATATCAGGACCGAGATCGCGATCCACCCGGCAATAACGACCTCTCGCGTAAATATTCCCCAGCCCCAGACAAGATCGACGTTAGAGATGAATTTGAACGCCGCACCGACCTCGAGAAAGCCCATTATGACCTTCACTGAGTTCATCCAGCTTCCCGAACGCGGCAGCGAATGCATAAGCTGCGGAGCAACCGCCAGAACAAAAAAGGGAAGTGCAAAAACGGCCGAGAACGCAAGCATCCCGACGATCGGGTAAAAAAGATCACCCTGGGCCGCCGCAACCAATATTGTGCCGACAAGCGGTGCCGTGCAGGTAAACGACGTGAGCGAGAACGTCAGGCCCATCAGAAGCAGGCCGATGGTCTTGCCGGATTCCTTTGACCGGGTTACCGCATCAAGCCGCGTCAAAACGCTGGACGGAACCCCGAGATTGTAGGCACCAAGCAGGCTGAACGCAAACGCGAGAAAAATGCCGGTGATCAATAGATTTACATACGGATTCGCCGCAAATCGGTTGATCCCGGCAGCACCGAATATCAGCGCCAGTGCTACGCCAAGCCCCGTGAAAGTGAAAATGATGCCGAGCGAATAGACCAACGCATCGCGTATCGATCCGGCCGTCGATTCCGAGCCGTGCTTTGTAAAATACGAAACGGTTATCGGTATCATCGGAAAGACGCACGGTGTCAAAAGCGAAAGTGCCCCGAATGTCATTGCCAGCCAGATAAAGCTCGAGATCGGCTGTGCCGTAATATTGCTTTCCGCCGACCGCGCTACAACGGGCTGGCTATTGGTGTTCGATGTGTTGCCAACGGATCCAAAATCCGCGTTCGACGGTAGAGCGGCGTATGGATCCGAAGGCGTCGCTTCCACATCAGCATTCGCATTTGTGTTGGTGTTCGCGGGCGTTGCGGTGGGTGACGGCGTGGGCGTAGGTGTCAAAGTCGGTGAAGCCGCGGCCTTCCCGGCTGTGATCGTCACTTCCGCCGCGAGCTTTACTGTCTTCGGCGGCAGGCAGACCGTGTCATTGCAAACCTGATAGCGAATACTTGCGTTAAGCGTCTGCGGCCCTTCAGGTGTATCGGGCGCGACATTGAAGCGCAGGTTGAACACGGCGTTGCCCGCATAGCTTTCGGTATTGATGCCGAAATTCGGGTCGAGCTTTACCTTTGGTTTTGGCCCGGAAACCCCGCTCATCTTGAACGGCCCGTCGGCGATCGCGATCCGCGTCTGGATCGGTCCGCCCGGGCCTTGCGAGATCGAGTACATGTACCAGCCGCCCTCGATGTTCGCCGAGATCCGCGCCGTACCGGAACCGCCCGCCGCAATGCTCGACGGCGAAACGCTCATTGATACCGATACCGGATTCTGCCCCGCCGCCCAGCCCGCAAAAGCAAGCATAAGGAATATCGCGGGTAAAACTTTTGTGAATTTGGATATCA
>JADLDC010000048.1 GCA_020846885.1 Acidobacteriota bacterium
GGGATCGGATCATGCTGATTGGTCCAAATTCACCATTTCAAATTGTGGCGGCTATAGTTCAGGGGTTAGAACGCCAGATTGTGGTTCTGGATGTCGTGGGTTCGATTCCCACTAGCCGCCCCATCTAGTCTTTTGGATTTATGAACCGTCCGGGTATACTTATCTTGCGCTCCCATCCTCGATTGGAAGCAATCCCCTAAGATCAACAGGAGAATTTAGAAGATGTTTAAGGTTCCAACATGGAAGTTGGTGTGTTTTCGCTTTGCATGCTGCCTCACGCTGGTTTGCTTTCTCGGCGCTGTATCTGGCTATGCCCAGACCGCTGGATCCCGGACGTACGACGTCGAATTAGTAGTGTCCAATGAGAAAAAATCGGTCGAGACCGACGCCGATATTATTTTCGAAGAAAAGCAGTTCCGGGTCGTACCGGACAAAACGTCATTCAAGGACCAAGGCCGCGAGATCGCGTACTCAGAAGTAAAGCAGGCGGATCATTCTTATTCTAAGAAGCCAATGCTTTCTGGAGGCGGAGCGATAGCCACTGCCCTGCTTGTTGGGTTCATCGTCGCTATTCCGTTTCTATTTATTAAGAAGAAAAAGCACTGGATGACCGTCCAGGCTGGCGAAAAATTTGCAGTGATCAAACTCGGCGACAGAAATTTTCGACAGATCGTAGCAGAATTCGAAGCCCACGGTGTCAAGGTCAACGACCTAAAGAACGAAAGTAAATAACTGATCATTTAACAGATCTTAGACGCCGACGGCTAAGAAAAGCGGTTGGAAATCTCCGCCTTACCCTAACGGCATATTATTTCGTCGGTTTTCGTGTCTTCTTTTTGCCTGCTTCGTGGTTCTGGGCCACCAACTTTTCCACCACGAAAATGCACGAATCAAGAAACGAAGCCACCGAAACAAAATCTTCAGTGGATCCGAACACAGTTTGGGCCAACCCCGGATATTACAGATAGGTAAACGAGATTTTTGAAAGGCGGTCGGGTAAATATAGTAAACTGGCTTCCGGTTTGCATATATGGTAGCGGGTTTGCGGAATTAACGCTGGCCTGACCGATCTTTCAACAGCCATTTTCGATCCAGAACCTATGATCCCGTTAAAATCACTGTTCTTCCTTCTTGTTTTACTCCCGATCTCCGGCATTGCGCAGGAAGGCAAGGCTGGCCGTGTTACGGGCGAGATCCTGATCAAGTTTCGAGCTGGTACCTCTGTTGACGCGTCGCGGAGCGTTGTACTCAAAAAGGGCGGCATCACGCTTGAACGCTTTGGTGGGCTTGGATGGGAGCGGGTCAAGCTGCCAAAAGGAAAGAGTGTTGATCAGGCGATAGCTGATTATAGTGGGCAAGGCACTGTCGAAGCAGTTCAGCCAAATTACTACTATCATCTGTTGGCGACGCCGAACGATCCAAGCTACGGAAGCCTTTGGGGCATGGCCAAAATATCGGCTCCCCAAGCCTGGGACGTTTCGACCGGAAGTTCGTCGGTAGTAGTTGCCGATATTGATACCGGGATTAAATACGATCACCCTGACCTCGCCGCAAACGTCTGGACAAATGCCGGCGAGATCAACGGCAACGGCATCGACGACGACAATAACGGGTTCGTTGACGACTTTTATGGGTACGACTTCTTTTTCAACGACTCGAACCCGCTCGACGAGAACGGTCACGGAACACACACTGCCGGTACTATCGGGGCCGCGGGCAATAATGGAGTCGGTGTAGCCGGGGTGAACTGGAACGTCAAGATAATGGCGATCAAAATCTATGATAACGATGGCCTTGGCACAACCTCGGCGATGCTGATAAACGCGTACAATTACGTCCTGATGATGAAGAACCGAGGCGTTAACATTCGCGTGACAAATAATTCGTACGGCGGCTGTGATGAAGCTTGTGGATACGACCAGGCGACAAAGGACGCGATCGATGCTCTAGGCCGGGCCGGCGTGCTTCAGGTCTTTGCGGCGGGCAACGACGGGCTCAACATTGATACTTCACCGCAATATCCGGCCGCGTACAACAGCCCGTGGATAATCTCAGTAGCAAATTCCACGTCCAGCGATGTCCGCAACGGAAGTTCGAACTTCGGTGTCGTGAATGTCGACCTTGCCGCTCCGGGCACGTCGATCCTGAGCACGATCAACGGCGGATCAGGCTACGGCACGCTGTCAGGCACATCAATGGCAACGCCGCATGTCGCGGGGGCGGCCGCCCTGCTTGCCGGGTACGATCCGAACCTTTCGACCGCCTCATTGAAAGCTACGTTGCTGAATACCGTTGATCAACTTCCCGCATGGAACGGCGTAGTAAAGACCGGCGGGCGGCTGAATGCGGCCGCTGCCCTGCAAAATAAGACCGTTTGCAGCTTTAATGTACCCTCCGGCACGATCAACCTTCCGACAAAAGGCGGGTACTTCACCATCAATGTAACGGCGGCGGCAAACTGCGACTATCAGGTAAAAAGCAATGCCAATTGGATCCGGCTCACGACTAGCGATTCGCTTTCCGGCAACGGAACGGCAACATTTCGGGCTACGCTGAATCCGACCATCTCCCGATCGGGAACAATTGATATTGGCGGGACGACCGTTACCGTGATACAATCCAGGAGTTGATTTTGTGAATTTACCCCCGTTTTCCAACTTTACTCTTATTAAGAGCGTCTAAGGCTCAAGTCACAATTTAGTTTCGGTTCCGCGGCCGTCCCCCGAGCGGACTTGTGAATAAATAGGAATTTGTTGCAATTTGCGCTTCTAGCGTAGTATATTTTAGGTTCTCGGTCGTTGCCGCTGTCAGTTGCACAGGCCTACGGACCGCACAAGCAAAGGAAATAAAACATGAGAAGTTCTTTCGCCGCATTCGGCAAAATAGCGTTGTTGGCTGCGTGTGTAGCCGCCCTTGGCCTGACTGGGTATGCCCAGGTTGGCCTCCGCACCGCCCTGGATGCCGATGGTGACCAGAAGGCTGATTTTATGGTGTTCCGGCCTGCAACGAATACCTGGCACATCAGGACAAGCACCGGGCTCATACGCTCACAGCAATGGGGCATCGCGAATGAGGATTGGATGGTCCCTGGCGACTATGACGGCGACGGCAAGGCTGATATTGCGGTTTGGCGTGAAGCGAGCGGCAAATGGTACGTCCTAAAAAGCTCTAATAACACCTTCTCAACGCAAACATGGGGCGTTCCCGGCGATGAGCCAATCTCCCGTGATTATGACGGTGATGGGAAAACGGACTATGCGGTCGTGCGGCGCACGGGCGGCAATATGATCTGGTACATCGTATTCAGTTCGACGGGCAACTTTTTAGGAAGGCAATTCGGCGTCTCGACAGATTTTACGGCACCCGGCGACTATGATGGTGATGGGAAGTTCGATGTTGCGGTGCAGCGGCCCGGGGCAACCCCAACGTCTCTGGCGACGTTCTACATCAATACCGGAACCGCATTTCTGTCGTATACCTTTGGCCAAAGCAATGACCTTGTGGCACCGGGTGATTATGATGGGGACGGAAAAACTGATATAGCTGTAGTACGCGAAGGGGCAACCCCTACTTCCGGCCTTACATGGTACATACGAAAGCCCGCGGGCGGCTATACGTCAGTTGTTTGGGGCGTAACTGGTACGGACCTTCTCGCCCAGAATGACTATACAGGCGACGGCGTCACGGATTTCGGTGTTTGGCGAAACTCGAACGGTACATTCTATGTCCTCGACAAAACGAACGGAGCAATCTCAACTGTAAACTGGGGCCAGCCGAACGATTTTCCTGTCGTAAGTTACGATACGCACTGACATAACTACGGCATTTGCGTTCGAATTGGCCGATGATCTATGTGATCGTCGGCCTTTTCGCTGTACGGGCTAAATCCGCAATATGCTAAATTCAAGCTATGCCCGAGGCTAAAAATAAGGCAGACCTGATGATCGAGGTCTGGGAAAAACTGGATTGTGAAAGTGTTGGCACCAAGGAGATGAGAGCCATCGAGATGGCCGTGCGTGAACGTTTTGGCAGTCCTGCAGTCGATTCGCCGATGGTGATCGCACGTATGTTGGCGGATGAGGGCGCGGTACTTCGACACTCAGAGATAATGGCCTTGTATGTAGAGCGTGCGTTAGATAGGCCATACGAACCCGCATTCAGAAATATTCTGAACATTGACGGCCTCAGCGAGGCTGCCAAGTCGCTGCGGCGGCTTGAGAATCTCCGGCGAAAGTATTTGAGCGACAATGATGAAGAAGGCCTGCGCCTCGTCCGCGAAAAAGGGAAGGCGGGCCGAATTGAGGCCCTGAATCGGGCAAATAGCCGCACAAACGGAGAAGCCGAGCGGCAGCGATATGCCGAGGTAGCCGAGTGGATCACACTCTGGCTTCAATCGCCCGATATGTTCGAAACGTGGATCGATATGCGACTCTCGTCCGCCGATTTTACGCGGAAATTTCCTGGTTCAGTAGAGGAATGATCTGGTCACTTGACTCGTCAGTCGATCAACCACAAATACTCTTCCTATCCCTTTGTTGGCAGTAATGCTGTAAATGAGACGCTTTTACTCACCTCCAGATCAGATATCAGAAGGCCGCGTGATCCTTAACGCTGACGAAACGCGGCATCTTCGCGATGTGCTTCGGCTGCGGGTGGGTGACCAGGCATCGGTCTTTGACGGCCTCGGCCGCGAGTATCTGTGCATCGTCAGCGAATTGTCAAAAAGATCCGCGCTCCTTGAAGTAAAGCAAGAGATCCAACCGGCCTCGCCTGAGTCTCCACTGGATTTAACGGTCGCGGCCGCAATTTTGCCGGGCGAAAAGTTTGAGATAACGGTCCAGAAGGCAGCGGAGCTGGGGGTATATCGGCTGAGGCCGCTATATACCGTCCGCTGTGAGGTAAAACCGGGAGGAAGCAGGAGCCGCTTGGCACGCTGGCGAAAGATCGCGGCGGAATCCGCAAAACAGTCCGGCCGTGCAAGGTTGATGGATATTGCAGAACCTGTCGGGTTAACAGAGTTTTTGGCAGATACGGGATCGATCGCAGGCACAAAGATCTTTTTCAGTGAACGCGACGGAAGCGACTTCACCGCGATCGAACCGGCAACGAAAATGACCGCGGTCTTTGGACCGAAGGGTGGATGGGACGATTCGGAGCTGGAATCCGCAAGGGCGGCCAACTTCACGATCGTCACCTTTGGCGGCCGCATCATGCGTGCGGAAACCGCAGCCATAGCAATGACCGCCATCCTCCAGCACCGCTTCGGAGATCTATCCTAGATACAGCGATCCCACTGCAAGTATTTTGGCTTCTTGTCGTGAATTTTCGTGTCTTTATTTCGTTGGTTTCGTGGTGGCGAGGCCGAACCCTTGACCACGAAACTCACGAAATGAAACCGCACAAGACCTGCGCGAACGACTGCAAGGGAAAGTTATATCTCGTTTGTTTTTGGCCGCGGCCGGTAGTAGGAATCACCGCGTTGAGTTAATTTTGCCTTTTCGCCGAGTGTCTGGATAACGGAATCAAGGAGCTCCTTATTATCAAGCTTAAAGCTGGTCGTACCGCGTGCATCAGCGTCAGGATCGTTAAACTGGACTACCATATAACGGCGCTTTTCCTTGATGAAACCGCCCAGTATCCCAGCCCCGATGACCGGGATCGCCCCCACAATATGGCCGGTATTTGAGGTCACAGACCGTGACTGCGGCGATATAACGACCAGCGATCTATATGGAATACCAAACAGTTCCTTACCATTTTTGCCAAGAAACACGATCCGCGCATTCTCATCGTCGAACTTGAGCGTACCTTCTTCTTTCTTGGAAAACCCAAATAGGCCGCCCTCGTATTTCGCCTCGAACATTGCCGGCGCCGGCGGGGCCTTTTCGGACGCCCCGGACCTATCGACCGGACGCGGCTGAGAATAGGCGCCGACGGCGATCGCCAAACTAGCGAATGCGGCAAAACCGAGTTTTTTCATTGTATTCACGTTGTCGTTTCCGATACGAAGATAACTTAATAGACGCATCATTGCGAAAATTGGTTGTCAAGCTGAAGCGGGCATGCACTCCCGCCCAAGATATTCAGAAAGCCTTGAGTTTGCGATCTGGACATATTCTGCTGATATCTCAGACCCAAACCAGTTTCGCCCGAGCAGATGCGCGGCCTTCGCGGTTGTACCGCTGCCCATAAAACAGTCGTAAACAAGGTCACCAGTGTTGGTCCAGGTGCGGATCTGATCTTCGACAAGCTTTTCGGGGAAGATCGCCGGGTGGGAAAACGCGATCTTATCTCCGGAAGACGACGTGCCGACGTTGTAGGCAAAGATGTTATTGACCTTTCGTTCGCCCTTTATCTCGCGGCCAATATCTTCGTCGGGAACGTTCCCGCGGCCTGCTTCTGTGATCCTGAATGCCTTGATCTTCTGGCCGCCAGACTTCGTCGGCTCGGTCATCGGATTAAAGGTCTTCGGCTGCCCTTTTGAAAAGCAGAACATATACTCGAATGCCTGGCGGTAACGCTTGCCACAATCGCTCGGGATCGGATTGTTCTTAACATAGATCATCGTGTCATGCACACGAAAGCCTGCTTCCCTGAACGCAAATGCATGCTTAAAGCTGGTCAGTGTTTCATCGCCATTGACCGTGCGGTCGCCGACGACCCAGATAACCACTCCACCCGGCTTTGTCTTAGCGAACAGGCCGGCGGCTATTTCTTCGACAGGAAAATGATAGCCGTTATAATCGCGCAGATCGTCGTATGGCGGGCTCGTGATGGTCATGTCGACCAGACCGTCGGCCATACGCTTGAAAGTTTCCAGGCAATTTTCGGTATATATCTTCCTTGTTTCTATCATTCCAAAAGCAAGCCGCGGTTCGATCCCGCTAGACACGCAGATCGCCGAACGTTTGTTTCCATTGCAGTGCATTTGCCATGACCGCCAACCTCTGACGGTCCGATTCGGAGCAATTTCCGGTTATTCGCCCGATCATCGTTTGCGCAAGCGGCACGGCAAGGGAACCTGCGTTGGCCAGAAGATTCGGAAAGTAGTGAAGCTGCACCGAGCCATCTTCGCCGCGATGAAAGCTGTCGATCTCTTCCTGTTTCATCGTGAAAACGTCTTGTCCCGCCGGTATTACACGCTGCGGAATACTCTGAACAGAGATCCCGCCGGCCTGCGCCGTCCCGAGAAGCAATACCCCGATCAATGCTTTTTTCTCGTCCGTCACGTCTTGCCGAAGGCCGCCCAAGGCGGGCGTCGAAGGCGATCGCGGGCTATTGTTCATATACTCGGGGTTCACCAACCTTGAATCGCAGATCACGCCAACTACCGATCCCTGATCGCCGGGCATCGCCACAAACTGCCCAAAGCCATAATCATCAGCCGCCGGCACACCTTCGCCATCCCGTTCTTCCAGGATGCGGGCAATATATGCGATGTGCGAATTCGAACTGACGATCTTGGCTATTTTCATTGCGCGTACGAAACA
>JADLDC010000049.1 GCA_020846885.1 Acidobacteriota bacterium
ACCTTACGGCGAGTACTGGCGGCCGGGATTCGTATCATATCGTCGGCGGGCTCGATGATTTTCAAACAAGCACCGATGTCTGTGACATTATGAAACCGTTCACGCTCACAGGCGGCGGATTCACCAATAATTTCTCCGGCGGCATATCAGGTAGTTACAATTTCACGGGGCCGTTTCAATCGGAAGGCTCCGGCACCTATACCATTTCATTGCCGGACGGCCCCGGCAAACCCGGGACAATGACAGGCCAGGGTTCGGGTTCCGTCCTCGGCAAATATACCGGTACCGGCACCGAAAAATACACACTTACGCCGATCGAACCGTGCAGCTAAGTCAGAACCGGGAGCGATAACGACTGGGTTCTTGATAGATACGGGATTGCAGCCAAGTCAGAACCGGGAGCGATAGCGACTGGGTTCTTGAGCCATACGCGATATGAAGATCATTAAGAAGTATCTGCTATTTGCTTTTCTCGTCCTTTCGGTTCCGGCGGTCGAATCGGCGCAAGAGCGCAAACTTGTTCCCGAACCGCAATATATCGTCGTTGACAGCAAGGACAATATTTTCGTAACGCTAAAATACGGCCTGATGAAGATCTCGCCTGACGGCGTGATGACAGACCTTTCAAAACAGGGACGTGACATTGACCGGTCGTGGCGGAACCTTATCATCGATTCGAAAGATGATCTGTACGCGAACGAAAACGGCGGCACGGCGGTCTGGAAGATAACGGTTTCCGCCGACAATAAAGCAAGCGTCAGTTTATTCGCCGGTCAGCAATATGGCTACAAGCTCGAAGACGGAACACTCGCTTCGGCCGGGTTCAACGTCATCAAACTGATGACGATCGACCGCGAGGACAATATTTACGTTACCAGCAGTTACGAAAAGATCAAGGAAACGATAGGGACGAACTATGTGACGGACAGCTATTACCTCGCTGACCGCAACAGTCCTAAACCGAAGTATGACAAAGCGTCCGTGCCGCGGTTCAGCGTTATCCGGAAGGTAGCGGGCGGCAAGGTGACGACGCTGAAAACTCCCGACGGGAAATTTATCCTGCCGCACGATATATACAGCATGACCACCGACCGCGATGGGAATATAATTTACGCCGCCGCGGGCTTCGCGCGCTTTATTGGAAAGATCGATCTTGCCTCCGGCGCGATCACCAGCATCGCCGGCCAGCCTTACAAAAGGCAGTGGTGCCCGGTTTACACGCAGGGCGATGCTTCCAAAGCGGAGTTTGTCGATCCCGCCAACGCGATCATCACGAATAATAAGGGAGAGATCCTTTTTACAGACCAGCGGATCAACAGAGTGATCAAGATCGCAAACGGCAAAGTTTCGACGTTTGCAGGCGGCAATATCATTGACCCCTGTTCCCAAAACATCGCGGGCCGTTCACAGGAAGGAAACAGAGACGGAAAGGCTTTGACAGCTCTTTTCAATTTCCCGAACGGTATGGCATACGACAGCAAGGGCAACCTGTTCATTGCGGATATGTATAACCACAGCATTCGAAAACTCTCATCCGACGGAACGGTCACTACTTTCGCTAAGTAACGGCCAAAAGGCAAAACACGCTAGCCCCGTAAATGATTCTAGCGGACGGGCCATTCTAGGCCGATGCGTTTCACAAGGTCTTTAAATCGCTGATCGTCATGCACAAAGGCGAACATCGGATCAACGCTTAGCCAAAGCATATCGGCCGGCCGGGCGTGATATGCCTTTTCCAACCACGCAAACATTTCGTCTTTCTGATCCAGACCGGCATAGACTACGGCGAAAGCAAGCGGGCTAAAATAACGTTTCTTCGACAATTCGCGAAGTTCATCAAGGGTCTTGAACGCCTTATCACGATCACCCGACACGGCGTAGGCATGAGCAAGGCTGGCAATTAGTTTCGGATTTGGTTCTGCTCGCGAAATTCCGCGCTGATATGTGTTTATCGCCTCGGCATACATTTTCCTTCGCTCGTATGCCATTCCCAGAAAATGATAGGTTACGCTGTAGCCCGGTTCCAGATCGGCCGCCTGTTGAAGCAGTTCGACAGACCGGACGAGGTCGCCTTTGTAATAATAAGTAGCTCCGTTCAGACAGTTAAACATTGGCGAAAGCGGTTCGATATCGAGGGCCCGTTTTCTCTCTAACAACGCGTCGTCATAGCGGCCCATTACCTCGAAACGCTCGGCTTTGAAGTTGTGGGCCATGGCATTGTTTGGATCGAGTTCAAGAGCACGATCCAGCTCTTTTTCGGCTTCGGCGGGGTTCCAATCGTAATACAAGATACCGCCCGCCAACATGGCGTGGGCCTCAGCAAGCGAATCGTCGATCGCTATCGCTTTCGATGCATATTCCTTTGCCTTCGGCATACCCTCGTTTGGAGGCAGGTAATTATTGGCGAGGACGCCATAGGATCTGGACAATCCGCAGTAGGCAAGAGCATAGTTTGGGTCTTTTTCGAGTGCCTGGTTGAAGAAGTTGATGGCCGCTTGTGTCGATTCCGGCGTATGCTGGTTCCACGCATAGTCGCCTTTTAAATAAAGTTGATATGCTTCCGCATTGTCAGTATGGCGTTTTGTCAGCCGCTGTTCGTCAACGCCTGAGATCTTGGCTTTCAGGTTTTTTGCAACATCACTGGCGATCTCACTCTGCAATGCGGGAAGGTTCGACAACTGGCGATCATACGTCTGGCTCCAGATGACCTTGTCCGCCGCCGCATCGACCAATTCGACATAGAGCGACAGGTCGTTGCCGCGTTGAATCAGATGCCCGTTCAAGATCGCCTGCACATTCAACTCCTTTGCGATCTGCGCGTCGCCAATATTCCGGCCCTTGTAAGCGAACACCGAAGACCGGGCCTTCACATTCAGAAATTTTAATTGCGACAAGCTGCTGATAAGCGTTTGGGCAATTCCGTCCGAAAGAAATTCGGTGTCAGGATTACCAGTGTCATTAACAAACGGGAGTACGGCGATCGATTCTATCGGCCTCGATGCCAGGGTCTCGTTCTGCAGATACCAATAGCCAAAACCGAGCGACGCGAGGAGCAGTGTGATGAACACGATCGTCAAACCGCGTTTACGCCGTACGATCTGTGTAATGAGGTATTCCGCGCTCGATGTTTGGAGACCGCCATCATTCGTCGTCGCGTTCAGGATCTCGGTTGCCGGTTCTTCCGGGTTCGCCGCGGAAAGCTCCAGCTTGTTTTGAAACTTCAATTCCTGCTGCGCGACTTTCAATTCGGCCAACAATTCTTTCGCACTTTGATAACGTTCTTCGCGGTCCCTTTTTATTGCTTTATCGACAATGGTCTCGATCTCCGGCGATAGATCTGGCAGTAGTTGGCGCAGCGGGGTCGGCTCATCGTGCAGAATCGAACTGATAGCGTCGATCGAGTTATCAGCCTCAAATGCTTTTCTCCCTGCCAGCATTTCATACAGCACAAGGCCGAAACTGAAAATATCTGAGCGGGCGTCAACCGCTTTTCCGCGTGCCTGTTCCGGCGACATATAATTTGCCGTCCCGATTATCATTCCCGCCGCCGTGCCGGTGTCCGGTATGGTTTGGGAAAGTTTGGCGATACCGAAATCGAGCAATTTAACAACGCCGTCCGGCCGGACCATCACATTGTCGGGTTTGATGTCGCGGTGAACGATGCCCGCTTCGTGTGCCGCCTGCAGCGCGCTCGCCGTCTGCACCGCAATATCAAGAACGGCTTCCAACCCAAGTGTCCCGTGCCGCACGCGTTCGCTTAACGATCCGCCTTCGACAAACTCCGAGGCGATATAGTTTATGCCGTCGGCCTCGCCGTTTTCGTAGATCGTCAAAATGTTCGGGTGGTTCAATGCCGAGGCAGCCTTTGCCTCGCGAAGAAACCGCCGCATCCGTTCCTCGTCAAGTGCGAAGGCCGTCGGCAAGATCTTCAATGCGACCTTTCTGTCAAGCCGCGTATCTTCGGCCAGATAAACCTCGCCCATGCCGCCTTTGCCGATCAGGTCAATGATCGTGTAATGGCTGAAAGTTTGGCCAACGCCAAGTTTGCCGTTTCGCTCTATCGCGGTCGCGACCTCGCTGACTGCCGGCCGTTCCATAAAACTTCCGGCGGCTTCAGATGACGCAAGCATCAATTCGACCTCGCGGCGCAGTTCGGCGTCCGCTCCGCAGGCCGATGCCAGAAACGCATCGCGCTCATTCGCGGCAAGCTGCATTGCGGCATAAAAGATCTCTTTGACCTTGTGCCATTTTTGGGGGTCTGTCGATGTCACTTATCTTTTCAGCTCGTGGTAAAGCCACGCACGTGCCGATTCCCAATCGCGGGCGACCGTCGCGCGTGAGATGTTCAATGCATGCGCGGTCTCATCCAAACTTAAGCCGCTAAAATATCGAAGTTCAACAACGCGGGCCTGCTGCTCGTCAAATCCGGCAAGTTTGTTCAACGCCTCGTCCAGCGCGATCAGATCGACGCCGTCGTCCTTCGCCGCGACCGGCATTGCTTCTTCGAGCGATAACTTTATATTGTCGCCGCCGCGTTTTTCCCTATGTTTTGCTCGAGCGTGGTCAACCAAAATGCAACGCATCGCGTTTGCGGCGACCGCAAAAAAATGTGTCCGGCTTTCCCATTCCACATCCCGCCGGTCAACCAATTTCAAATACGCCTCGTTTATCAAGGCGGTCGCTTGCAGCGTATGCCCCGGCCGCTCCCTGCTCAAAAACCGCGCCGCCTGGCGGTGCAGTTCGGCATAAACGATCGGCATTAAGGCATTCAACGCCTCAGGCTTGCCATCGCTCCAATCGCGAAGCATTTCTGTGATTTGGGCAGCTTCCGGCCCGACTCTTTCCACAGCCTGCCATTATAGCCAAAAATTTAGCGACGAACGAAAGTTTTTTGAGACTCCGAGCGTGTCTATGTCGCTTTCGTTTATAGAGTTAGAAAAATGACTCGAATACGACCAAGAATAGGAGACGAGATGAAAACACAAAATGCAATTCAAGCGGCCTTGGCCGCAGTGGTGATGATATTTGCCGTGACGTTGGGGGCATCGATGTCTTTCGGCCAGAATACTGTTGACGGCCGATCGAATAATTCGCTTCCGGAGCTATTTGGACCGACATTGGTTGGCGTCTGGGAGCAGGTTAATGTGCCAATGGAATATGACTGTACTACCGGACAGCCCGTTCCCGGCACTCCGATCATCCGAGTTATGCAATCTTTCAACCTTGGCGGAACAGGTTGGATAGAAGACACCGCGCCGGTCGAAGGGCCGTACCGGTCAACAGGTGCTACGGTTTGGAAACGCAATTCAAAGCTTGGCTACAGCTATGCCAATACGCACTATTCGTTCTTGCCGGACAACACCTTTATCTTCGTTGTCAAACAAAGGTCTGACCTTACGTTGAGCCGCAACGGCAACTCATTCACCGAAAACGGCCGTTTCGACGTCCTAACCCCGGACGGCAACATCGTCATCTCGGGGTGCTTCAGAGGCACGTCGCACCGTATTGAATTATAAGGCACATGCGTGAGCTCGACATGGACAGTTTCGGCCAACATTGCTATATCGAGCTCACGCTTATTTCGTACTCGTTACTGCATGCCTCGATCGCGGGTTTGCCGCGGATAAGCTGAAGATGCTTCCTTTTGAGCGAACTTTGTGAGATATTCTATCGTAAATTCCTGCATAAGGAGCATCCGAACAAATGAGCATAATCGACAAGGTAAAAGAGGCGGCGATGAATCAGTTTATTGAGGTCATCGAGTGGCTCGATAATACGCAGGACACGCTGCTTTACCGTTTTCCGGTCTATCAGCAGGAGATAAAGAACGGGGCACAGCTGATCGTGCGTGAATCGCAGGCCGCCGTTTTTGTGTTCGAAGGCCAGGTGGCCGACGTTTTTACGCCGGGCCGATATACGGTCGAGGGCGGCAATACGCCGATCCTGTCGAAGCTCGGTGCGTGGAAGCACGGGTTTAATTCGCCGATCAAATCCGAGGTCTATTTTGTTAATACCAAACAGTTTACGGATATGAAATGGGGCACGTCGAACCCGGTCATGATGCGCGATGCTGATTTTGGCATTGTTCGCCTCAGGGCATTCGGCGCTTACAGCCTGCGGGTTGCCGACCCGAGCGAGTTCATCAAACAGGTCGCGGGCACGAATGCTCATTTTCAGACCGAAGATATCGACGGCCAGTTGAAACGTGCCATCGTGACCGAATTTTCAGACGCACTGGGCGAGCTGAAGATCCCGGCCCTCGATCTTGCGGCCCAGTACAAGGAACTTGGCGGGGCGATCCGCGACAAGATCAACGAAGATTTCAAGGGCTACGGCCTTGAGGTAACGAAATTTTACGTCGAGAACATCAGCCTTCCGCCCGAGGTCGAAGCCGCGATGGACAAGCGTGCCTCGATGGGAGCACTTGGCGACGCTCAGAAATACATGCAGTTTCAGGCGGCCGACGCTCTTCGCGACGCGGCACAAAATGAAGGCGGCGGAGCCGGTCTTGGCGCCGGCCTTGGTGCCGGTTTCGCGGTCGGCGGCCAGATGGCAAATGCCTTCGGCGCCGGGCCGCAGGGAACCGCCGCTAATACGCCGGCCGGTGCTTCGCCCGCGACCACCGCGTGCCCCGCGTGCGGAAAGCAAAACGCCGTCGGTGCAAAATTCTGCGCCGATTGCGGCGGCAAAATGGAAGTCGCCCAGGTGCCCTGCGTAAAATGCGGTGCAAAACTTCGCGAAGGCGCCAAATTCTGCTCAGAATGCGGCTCGTCGCAGGAGAAGGCCAAATGCACGAACTGCCAGGCCGAACTAAACGCCGGTGCCAAGTTCTGCCCCGAATGTGGCACAAAGACCGAGGCTGCAGAATAATTTGCAAATGCGGAAGCTCACGGCAGGAAAGCCCTTGTCAAATCCTCAGTCCTGAGTAGCGAAGCCGCGAACAGAAAGTAGCCAGACCTGGAAAGTCTGTACGGGTTAGTATCGTTCTATCGCGCTGAAGGGGCGAAACAACCATCGTTTCGCCCCTTCAGCGCAAATGACCGATTTTTCCGTAGTGCAAAAGCTTGCATCTGACCACCTTCGGCTAGCCGCTTCGCGGCCGGCCTAGTTTCTGACACGGGCTCATAAGCGGGGGTCCAATAGACGCGTTGCATATTTCGCCCTTACTGTGTGTGGGCGCTCCGCATTGTGTGCCGATCATGCCCTTAGTCGCTCGGGTCCCCGCATACTCCTGAAACGAGTAGGCAAAACGGCCAAGCGTTTTTAGCAACTACTCTTTCTATGAACATCATCGTCGGCACGGCGGGGCATATCGATCATGGGAAGACGACCCTCATCAAAGCGCTCACGGGCACCGACACCGACCGGCTTCCGGAAGAAAAAAAACGCGGGATCACAATTGATCTTGGCTTTGCCGAGCTTGATCTAGGCGAGCACAAGATAGGCTTTGTCGATGTGCCGGGGCATGAGCGGTTTGTAAAGAACATGCTCGCCGGTGCAAGCGGCATCGATCTTGTTTTGCTAATCGTCGCCGCGGACGAAGGCGTGATGCCGCAAACCCGCGAGCATTTTGATATCTGCCGTTTGCTTGGTGTCCGCATCGGGATCGTTGTATTGACAAAGGCCGATCTGGCGGATGAAGAGATGCTTGAGCTCGTGCGGCTGGATGCGGCTGAGTTGGTCGAAGGCTCATTTCTTGAAAACGCACCGGCCGTCGCGGTAAGTTCTACAAGCGGTGAAGGAATTGATGAACTAAAGCTCGCATTGGCCGCTGCGGCCGGCGAGGTCCGCATTCGGCGGAACGATCAGGTGACGCGGCTGGCAGTTGACCGAAGCTTTGTCGTAAAAGGATTCGGCACGGTCGTTACGGGGACACTTGCAAGCGGCGAGATCAGCGAAGGTGCTGAACTTGAACTGCTGCCCATCAAACGAAAGGTCCGCGTCCGCGGCCTGCAAACACACGGCCGCGAAGCAAAGGCCGCAAAGGCCGGCCAGCGAGTTGCCGTAAATCTTGGAGGCATCGGCCGCGAAAACGTTTCGCGCGGAATGACGCTGTGTACCGCTGACTCGCTTGAGCCTACGCAGATGTTCGATGCGCGGGTCGAAGTGCTCGCCTCGGCCGCCAAGCCGCTCCGGTCGCGGCAGCGTGTACGCGTTCATATCGGGGCAGCCGAGGCGCTTGCTCGTGTTCACGTTATAAACAAGGCCGGCGAGATCGGGCCCGGATCCGCAGATCTTGTGCAGCTTCGGCTTGAGGCTCCCGTCGCCGCCGTGATGGGTGAGGCGTTCATCATTCGCAGCTATTCACCGCAAACAACCATCGCCGGCGGCATCGTCCTTGACCCGCTGCCGGAAAAACATCGAGTGCGTGATACACTGCCCGCGCGGGCTTTTCTCGAAGGCCTTATCGCGGCCGGCAGCGATCATCGCTCTGTGATCCGGTTGCTTGTGAGATCAGCAGGAGCGGGCGGCACAGACATTCGCGGGCTGGTCGGCCGCACCGGGTGGCGGGCCGATGTTGTCGCCGACGCCCTAACGCTTAGCAAGGCGGATGACGAGATAGTTGAGGCAGGAGTTCACTGGGTAGCCGCGTCGATCTTCTCTGAGCTAAAAACCGCAGCGCTTGGTGCACTTGCCGAACACCACAAACGCGATCCGCTTTCTCGCGGAATATCACGCGATATTCTCAAAGAAAAAGTGTTTCGACGCGGCCCGCAGGATGTGTTCAAAAGCGCTATCGCGGCGCTTGAAACGGAAAATGAACTTTTTGTCGAGCATGACATTATTCGGGCACGGTCTCATTCCAGCGAATTGTCACCTGGCGAACAGGCCTTTCTGGACAGCGTCAAAACCGACCTGGCTGCCGCCTCGCTTGCACCGCCGAAGATCGACGAGGCTGTTGGGAAAGCTCTTGAGGGAACGGCTATCTCACCGCAACAGGCAAAGAAATTGCTTGGCGTGGCCGCGGGTTCTGGCGAACTGGTTCGGGTTTCGGATGAATTCTATTTTGACCGGGCGGCGATCGATGTACTGGCTGCGATCTTGCGGGAAAGGGCATTATCCTTGCCGAACAGATTGATAGACGTTCCGGCGTTCAAGGACCTTGCCGGTGTCTCGCGGAAATTTGCGATCCCGCTATTGGAGTATTTTGACCGAATTGGAGTAACAAAACGTGCGGGCGATAAACGAGTGATCACATAAAACGCGGCCTCTCGCACCTTGGATAATGAAGAAATTCCTGACCGCAAAATGGCATGATCTGATAATGGCCAACTACGAGGTTGACGCGAAATTATTGACGTCGCGCCTACCGGCCGGGACCGAGCTTGATCTGCACGAAGGCAGGTGCTTTGTCAGCCTGGTCGGGTTTATGTTCCTCGACACGCGGGTGATGGATTTCCTCGTGCCGTTCCATGTTAATTTCGAAGAGGTAAATCTGCGATTCTATGTGAAGCATGGCGCAGGCGGCGAGATCCGGCGCGGCGTCGTGTTTGTCAAAGAGATCGTTCCGCGGGCCGCGATCGCCACCGTCGCCCGCCTGCTGTACGGCGAGCCGTATGAACGCTGGGAGATGTCCAATTTTCGAAACGAAGAACACGTTCGCTACAGTTGGTCACGCGGCGAATGCACAAATAATTTAAGCGTAACGCGCGGC
>JADLDC010000050.1 GCA_020846885.1 Acidobacteriota bacterium
ACCTGGTTGAGCTTCCCGACCAAAAATACCTGGGCGCCCATGCCCGCGAATTGGTCACTGACGTTCTGATCATCGATAACAAATGGCAGATCTGGGACAGCCTTAGCGAAAAGTATTGGCCTACGCGAAATGACGACGGCACATACACATATACGATGCTCGCCGATGCGGACGATCTGCCGCCACTTTCCGAGGGCGAACGGCTCGGGGCCGATCTTGAGCACTTTCCAAATCGGGCCACGAACAAAAAAAGCGACGGCGAGGCCCACGCTCTCCCGATCGATACAAGCCAGGGACGTTGGTATGTAATGGTAATCCTCAAGAACAACAAGAGCGAAGCCGCATGGCGTGCCGCGCTGCCGCTTTTGGCGACGCTTGGGGTGCTATCGATCTCAACCCTGATCACGTTCTGGCTGGTGTGGCGGTTTACACGCCCGATCGCAAATCTATCAAATGCCGCCCGCCGTGTTGCCGAAGGCGATCTTGCCGTGCGTGTCCCCGGCGAGGGGCGGACGGACGAAATGGGCCAGCTTGCACAGCGTTTTAATGAAATGACCGCCGAGCTGGAAAAATCAAAGGAACTGGAAACACAGCTTCAGCAAGCCGAAAAGAGCGCCGTCATAGGCCGGCTCGGTTCCGCCATCGCACATGAGATACGCAATCCGCTCAATTACATAAATCTGACGCTTGACCACCTGCGCTCAAAATTTGCTCCGGACGAGGTCGAACAACGCGAAACATTCAACAAATTGACCGCACAATTAAAGGCCGAGGTCGCGCGGATAAATCAGCAGATCACCGATTTTTTAAACTATTCGCGCCCCGCCAAGGCGAATCTTCAGCCGCTCAATGCCCGCGATGTGGTCGAAGATTCCCTTCGGCTGGTCGAGGGCCAGGCAGCCGAGAACAATATCAAGATCGGCGTGGTCGAACACGAAGGCGTACCAAAGATAATGGGCGACCCCGAATTTCTCCGGTCCGTTTTCAACAACCTTTTCATCAATGCCGTCCAGGCGATGGGGGCCGCCGGCGGCAGCCTGAACGTAAAGATATCACCCGAGGACGTTTTCGTCAGATTTGATGTTTCGGACACGGGATCCGGAATTCCGCCGGAAAACCTTGCAAAGATCTTTGAACCCTACTTTTCTACAAAAGACACCGGCACCGGCCTTGGGCTGGCGATCGTGCACAAGATCGTGGATGTTCACAATGGAACAATCGACGTGGGATCGACAGTAGAGAATGGAACAAGGTTCACGCTCCGCCTTCCAAAGGCCGGGTAGCGGATCGGCGGCAAAGAGGCGGTAATGAAATTCGGTTACAAGGAATTCTTCGCGCGCCTGTATGGGAAGATATTCGACGCCGATATTTTGGGAAACGCGGCGCAGGTGGCCTTTTATTTTACATTTGCCCTTTTTCCGCTGCTTCTGTTCCTGATGACGCTGTTCGGGTTTATTTTGAACAGCCGGCACAGCCTTAAAGAGGAATTGTTCCTCTCCCTCAGCCAAGTGATGCCGCGATCGGCTTTCGCCCTGGTCGAGGCCACGCTGGACGAAGTCACAACGAACGCATCGGGCGGCAAGCTGACCTTCGGAATTTTGGTCACGCTCTATTCCGCATCGGCCGGCATCGACAACATGCGCGGCGCCTTGAACCAAGCCTACAACCTGACAGAAACGCGATCCTGGCTCAGGACAAAGCTTCAATCACTGGCACTTACTGTCGTTATCGGTATTCTGGTCCTGCTCGCTCTGGCCTTCGTGGTCTATGGCTCGGCCTTGCTCGACGCCGTGCTGCCGATCGATTCGCAATTCATCCTGCAGCTGCTTGAGTGGATCACGGCACTCGTTCTGGTGCTGCTAGCATTTGGCATTCTGTACAATTTTGGCCCAGATCATGATCCGTTCAAATGGAAGTGGATCACGCCCGGTGCCATTGTCAGCGTTTTTCTTTGGATCGCCGCGTCATACGGGTTTCGGGTCTATCTTCATTACTTCAACAGCTACGCCGCGACCTACGGCTCGCTCGGGGCCGTGATCATCCTCCTTCTTTGGCTCTACATCACGGCGCTCGTCATTCTTCTAGGCGGTGCGATAAACGCGATCTTCGACGAAGGTTCCGGCATCAAAAGGACAGTGGCCGGCCCAGAACAAGCCCGTAACGAAGAGAAGGACAGCGGCCGGGAAGCAAAAACGTGATCTTACGGATATAATCGAATAGTTTGCCCTCGCGAAATGCCCTGCAACTGAGGATATTGATCTTCGCGCGCTTCTTTCGCGTATTTCGCGGGTAGAAAGGTATTGGTTCACTAACACAGGTTGTACTGACTTAGATCTATGGCAAGAAAATCGATACTCGTCGTCGATGACGAGAAGAATCAACGAGAAATACTCGAAACCATACTCTCAGGCGAGGGTTACGATGTGACGACCGCAAGTTCCGGCGAGGCGGCGATGAAGTTTGTCGAATCGCGGCGGTTCGATCTGGTGCTGACCGATCTGAAAATGACGGGTATGTCCGGCCTTGACCTGTTGAAGGAACTGACCAATTTCGACAAGTCGATCATCGTCATTCTGCTGACGGCACACGGCTCGGTTGATTCGGCCGTTGACGCACTGCGGTTGGGCGCGTTCGATTATCTGCAAAAGCCGTACGACAGCGAAAAGCTGCTCGAAACCGTCTCGCGGGCGTTGAACAAATTATCCGCATTGGACACGGAGATCGTTTCTGTTTCCCCCGAAATGGACAAGGTCAAGAAGCTGATATTAAAGATAGCCAAATCGAACTCGACCGTGCTAATACGCGGTGAAAGCGGTACGGGAAAAGAGTTGATCGCCCGCGCAATGCACATGAACAGCCTCCGCGCGAGCGAGACGTTTCAGGCCGTCAATTGTGCGGCGATCAATGAAAACCTGCTTGAATCAGAACTGTTCGGCCACGAGAAAGGCTCGTTCACCGGCGCGGTCGGCGAAAAGAAAGGCTTGTTCGAGATAGCCGATCACGGAACGCTGTTTCTGGACGAGATCGGCGAACTCGACATTGCCCTTCAGGCAAAGCTTCTGCGTGCCTTGCAGGAACGCGAGATCCGGCGCGTCGGCGGTATAAAGGAGATCACGATCGATGTCCGCGTACTTGCCGCGACCAATCGCGATCTGCTCAAAATGACGGAAGAAAAACGCTTTCGCGAAGATCTGTATTATCGCCTCAATGTCCTTTCAATTGAAATTCCGCCGCTTCGTGAACGGCGTTCGGACATTCCCGTCCTGATCGATTACTTCGTCAAAAAGCACAGCCGCGGAACAACCCGCGAGATCAAGATCGACCAGCCGGCGGCCAAACTGCTCAACGATTACCACTATCCGGGCAACGTCCGCCAGCTTGAATCCGCGATCGAACGCGCCATCCTGCTGTGCGAAAACGACACGATCACCCTGGACGACCTGCCGCCGGAAATGACCAACGCCACGCGTCCCGCCTCGGTGGACGGCGACGCCCAGTTCAAACTCCCGCCCGAAGGCGTAAATTTCGAAGACGTCGAACGCAGCCTGATAATGCAGGCGATGGACCGCACCGACAACAACATCACAAAATCCGCAAAGCTGCTCGGCCTGACCTTTCGGACATTGCAGTATCGGTTAGAAAAATTCGGATTTAAGAAGGACGGAGATGAAAGCATCGAGGCTGAGGAGTCGTGAGCTTTGCTTCAGTGCCTGAAGTTGAGGCAACACAATTTGCTGAACGAATCATGATAGAATTCGTACGTTAGATGAATTAAGACCATGACTCCTGACCTAAACACAGTATTGAAAGACGCTCTGCGGCTTCCGCCTGAGGACCAGCGAGAACTTGCGCAAAAACTGCTTGACGGAACGCGGGTTCGGCGGACCCGACGGGGCGACATTACAAAATTCTTTGGGACGTTCGACAGCGGAGACCCTGATTCGGCAAATAACGATAGGATCGATGCCGATCTAGCACGAGAGTACGCTGACGATCATGAGCCTAAGCCGTAATGCTGATAGATACCTCAGGATTTCTGTGTTTTCTTGATGTCAGGGATTCGCGGCACGACAAAGCTGTCGCTTTGTATCGATCTAAACTTTTTCGCTGGACCCACAGCTACATTTTACTTGAGCTCGTTGCGCTCGCAGAGGCAAGAAATTTCTCGCGAACGAAAACCCTTGGTTTCCTCTCGGAACTTTTTGACGATGAGTTGGTGAAAATTGTATGGGTTGACGATTTATTGACCCAAAATGCCTTGACGTTCCTTGGCGAGCGGCTGGATAAGAAATGGTCGCTATGCGACGCCGTAAGCTTTTTGTTGATGGAGAGTTATGAAGTTCGCGAAGCTCTAACCACCGACCATCATTTCGAGCAGGCGGGGTTCAATAAACTTCTGGAGTCGTGACTATGGAATGGTTCTCAACACTAACGCTTGCGCTCGGCTCGGCGTGGACGAGCGGGATCAATCTCTACGCTACGGTGTCCGTGCTTGGGCTGCTGCAAAAGTTTGGCGGCGTAAAGCTGCCGGGCGGGCTCGAGGTGCTGGATAATTGGGTAATTATCGGCATCGCGGGCGGGCTGTATATTGTTGAGTTCTTCGCGGACAAGATACCTTATGTTGACAGCGTTTGGGATGTTGTTCATACATTCATACGTGTTCCGGCCGGGGCGATCGTCGCCTGGGCGACCGTTTCTGACATGGACCCGGCCATCGTTATCCCCGCAACGCTGATCGGCGGCGGGCTCGCCCTTTCGTCACACGGCACAAAGGCCACGGCTCGGATAGCGGCCAATCTCTCGCCGGAACCTGTTTCAAACTGGATACTTTCGCTCATAGAAGATGCGATCGCCATCGGCGGAGCCTTACTCGCCGTATTTGCTCCGGTCGTTATCGCGGTCGTATTGATCACCTTTGTACTTTTCTTCCTCTGGTTTTTTCCCAAAATATTCCGAGCTATCCGTCGGCTGCTTAGCGGAGCTGCCGCGCTTTTCCGAGGTGAGCCCTTTAGAGAAGTTGCACGCAAGGCGGGCTGAGCGCAAACGTTCTTGTTACTTAGTGCATCTAGTGGACTGAAACAATTTGATCGCGAATACTTTGTGTCTTTGTGTCTTCAACTTCGTGACCTTTGTGGTAAGAATCCGTTAACACAAACTTCACAAATAGGAAGCGATCGGCAAGAAACTACTTGCAAATTATCTGTTACGGTCCACTGATTTTACGAGAGGTAACAATGAACAAGATATTTCCCCCAAGCGTTGTTTTTCTTGCGCTGCTTATGGCAGCGTGCACGTCTGAGACTTCTCATCGCCTTGCGTCGAATACCGCCAATGCCGGCTCCAACGGATCCTCGATCTACGAGCCTGCGAGGACTGAACAAACTTCGACCATAGCCCAAGGCGATATGCCTGATTCTTCGCGGCCCAATGGCACAGGTGCGGGAAACGGAATTGGCGGCGGAGGCGGCGGCGGCGGACGTTCGGATCCAAATCCACGGCCTGTCCAGAACATTTCCCTTACCCAGGCATCATCGTCACAAACCGATGTCGTACCTATTGACCGAAAGATCATTCGAAATGCCCAGCTCGGTATCGAGGCGGAAAAGCCAGAAGATATCCAGCAGCGGATAACCGCAATTGCCCAAGCCAAGGGCGGTTTTGTCGTTTCATCACAGCAAAGCAGCAGCGATCCCAGAGTGGGCGTCAGGGATATTGTCGAAATGTCTGTTCGCGTGCCAGCCGATAAATTCCTTGAAACGCTGACGGAGATCAAGGCCGGGCCTGGCCGGATCCTCAAAGAAACGATCAAAGGCGAAGACGTGACGGAAGAATTTATCGACATTGACGCCAGACTGCGCGCAAAAAAGGCCCTTGAACAACAGTTCATGGAGATAATGAAGCGGGCAAACACGGTCGATGACGCTCTAAGCGTGCAAAGCCAGCTTTCCGACGTAAGAAGCCAGATCGAACAGATCGAGGGCCGACGCCGCTTTCTTGAAAACCAGGCGAGCCTCTCAACGATCGCGATCAAGATCCAGACACCGACTGTTTTTGCCGCCGAAAGCGCCGGTTTTCTCGACAGGCTCACGGAATCGTTCGGCGCTGGGTTTGAAGTTGCGTTAAACTTTATTCTCGGCCTTGTGACGTTCCTGGTAGGATCTCTTCCGTTCGCACT
>JADLDC010000051.1 GCA_020846885.1 Acidobacteriota bacterium
CTGGCTGGCGGTGATGAGGCTGAGGTGCTGATCGTTCCGGTAGCTTCGGATTATCCAGAGTTCGCGGCTGATGTCTATACACAGGCGTTTAGGAACCTCGGGGTGGCAAATCCGCGTGTACTTCGGGCGACATCGCGGCAGGATGTCGTCGGAGCAGACATGGCCGATCTGCTCGATGGTGTTTCCGGAGTGTTCATCACGGGCGGCGATCAAATGCGGTTGGTGTCGATCCTCGGTGGGACCGAATTTGCCGCAAGGCTGCGAAAATTGGTTCGTGAAACCCCGATCGTACTTGCCGGCACGAGCGCCGGGGCGGCAGGGATGAGCAGTTCGATGATCGTTCGCGGCGAAGCATTGCCGCATCCGCAAAAGAACAGCGTGAGGCTTTCCCCCGGGCTCGGGTTCCTAAAGAACATCATCATCGATCAGCATTTTACGGAACGCGGACGGATCAGCCGGCTAATTACGGCTGTTTCGTACAATCCGTACAATTTGGGCATAGGTGTTGATGAAAATACGGCCATCATTCTGAACAGTAATGGCAGTTTGGAGGTTTTCGGCGCCGGGGCCGCAACTATCGTTGACGGTTCGCAGATAACATACAATGAGATAGCTGAAGTTGCTGATACAGAATCGTTTAGCGTGTGCGGCGTACAGCTTCATATCCTTCGGGACGGGCTGCTGTATGATTATCTCGACCGCCATCCGCTGCAGCCAAAGAATGAGTTTCTTCTCCCGGACTTAGGGTAAATCGCAGATCGCCGATCAATCTATGGAAATACAGGAAATTCGCACACTTCGCGGGCCAAATTATTGGAGCGGCTATTGGAAAAAGCTAATCGTGATGCGCCTGGATATCGGCGATTACGAGCAAAAACCGTCGAACAAGATCGCCGGCTTTTCTGACCGGATGCGTGAGGTCCTGCCTGGGCTGAAGCTGCACGGCTGCAGCTACGGTGAGGAAGGCGGCTTCTTTCGGCGCGTTGAAGAGGGGACATGGGCGGGGCACATTGTCGAGCACTTTGCTCTTGAGCTGCAAACGCTGGCCGGGATGGACACTGGCTATGGCCGGACGCGGGAAACTGATGAATCCGGTATCTACAATGTTGTCTTCAGTTACCAAGAGGAAGAGGTTGGCCGGTTCGCTGCCCGTGCGGCGGTTGAACTGTTCGTATCACTTGCGGAAGACGGCGATATTGACGCGATAAAGACAAAATTGGCCGAAGATGTCCAGCGAATGCGCGAGATCCGCGAAGAGGTCCGCTTTGGGCCGTCAACCGGGTCGCTGGTCGAAGAAGCAGTAAATCGGGGCATTCCGTATATCCGGCTGAATGACCAATCGTTAGTTCAGTTAGGCTATGGCGTCCATCAAAAACGCATCCAGGCGACCACGACGGCCAATACGAACATGATCGCGGTCGATATTGCTGGAAATAAACATGCGACCAAGAATCTTCTTGGGGATATGGGGGTTCCTGTACCGAAAGGCTATCGGATCCGCGATATTGACGATCTCGCGGAAACCCTTGATAGGGTTGGCTTTCCGGCTGTGGTCAAGCCGCTTGACGGCAATCACGGCAAAGGGGCGACGGTCGGTCTTCGTTCGCTTGACGATGCCCGCATCGCTTTCGAAAAGGCAAAGGAATATTCGCGATGGGTGATCGTCGAGCAGCAGCTTGAGGGGGCCGATTTTCGGGCGTTGGTGGTTAACAACAAACTGATAGCGGTTGCCAAGCGGATTCCGGCCCACATCGTCGGTGACGGCAAAAAGACCATCCAGGCCCTGATCGACGAGACAAATGCCGATCCACGCCGCGGCTATGGGCATGAGAATGTGCTTACGCAGATCGAGATAGATAACCAAACAATGCGCTTGGTCCGGGCGGCGGGCTTTGGCCTTGATTCGGTGTTGCCGAAAGGTGAAGAGCTTTTTCTCAAGACCACCGCAAATATCTCGACGGGCGGCACTGCGATCGACCTGACGGACGAGGTGCATCCTGAAAATGTGGTCCTGTTCGAACGCATTGCACGCATAATCGGGCTGGATGTCGCCGGCATCGACGTCATCGCGACGAATGTGAGCGAGCCTTTGCGTGAGAACGGAGGCGGGATCATCGAGGTCAATGCGGCACCCGGATTTCGAATGCACCTTGCCCCGTCCGAAGGCATCGGCCGCAATGTCGCAGAACACGTGATCGATATGCTTTTTCCGCCCGGAGCACCGTCTCGGGTACCGATCTTTGCGATCACCGGCACAAACGGCAAGACCACGACAACGCGTCTGATAGCCCACATTCTGCGAAATTCGGGGCACACGGTCGGTTTTACGACCACCGATGGCACATATATCGGCAACGATCAGATCACAAAAGGCGATAATACCGGCCCGGTTTCGGCACAGCTTGTATTGAAAGATCCGACCGTCGATGTTGCGGTCCTTGAGACCGCCCGCGGCGGGATCATCCGTTCAGGGCTTGGGTTCGATCAGGCTGACGTAGGAGTTGTGCTGAATGTGGCTGAGGACCACTTGGGCATGAAGGACGTAAACACGCTGGAAGACCTTGCCAGGGTGAAATCGGTCGTGCCGCGGGCGGTCAGCAAGCGAGGATTTGCTGTTCTTAACGCTGAGGACGAACTGGTCTATAAAATGCGTGAACTCGTTGACGGCAATGTTGTCTGTTTCTCGATGGACGAGAACCATCCAAATATCCGTCGGCGGGCGGAACGTGGACGTGTTTCATGTGTTTTTGAGAATGGCTATGTCACCATTCTGAAAGGCAAATGGAAGGTCCGTGTCGAGAAGGTAACGAACATTCCGCTTACGTACGGCGGCCGGGCGGAGTTCATGATCCAGAATGTCCTGGCGGCGGCCCTGGCCTGTTTTGTGTACGGAGTTTCGATAGAAGATATTCGTGTGGGCCTGACGACATTTAACGCGGGTACGGCCCAAACACCGGGACGGCTAAACTTTATCGAGGTCGACCATGTGACCGTCCTTATGGACTATGCCCACAATCCAGCCGGGGCCCGCGGCCTGACGAACTTTATATCCAAGCTGCCCTATAAATATCGAACGGCCGTCC
>JADLDC010000052.1 GCA_020846885.1 Acidobacteriota bacterium
GTGCAGGTTCGCGCCTGTTCCCTCTGACCCGCGAGCGGTCGAAACCCGCTGTTCCGTTGGGCGGCAAATATCGTCTGATCGACGTGCCGGTCTCAAACTGCATTAACTCAGACATCACACAAATATTCGTTCTAACGCAGTACAATTCCGCTTCGCTGAACAGACATATATCGAGGACGTACCGGTTCTCGACATTCTCGACGGGATTTGTCGAGATACTGGCCGCGGAACAGCGTAACGACAACTCCGATTGGTTCCAGGGAACGGCGGACGCGGTCAGGCAGATGCTTCCGCACCTGAGGACCTCGAATGTTAAGACGCTCCTGATCCTTTCGGGCGACCACCTTTACCGAATGGACTATCGGCGGTTTCTTGCCCGCCATCACGAGACACGGGCGGACGTAACGATCTCGGTGATCCCGGCGAAACGCGAAGAGGCGGAAGGCTTTGGACTTCTGAAAACCGATGAAAAGGGGTCGATCCTTGAATTTCGGGAAAAGCCGAAGGGCGACGCGCTTGAGGCGATGCGGGTCGATACGACCAGTTTTGGGCTAACGGCTGAGGAGGCCGGCCGACGGCCGTTTCTGGCGTCGATGGGAATATATGTCTTCAATTATGAAAAACTGAAGGAACTTCTTTTTGCCGATGCTGCCGCCGTCGATTTTGGCGGCGAGATCATACCGGCGGCGATCGACAAATATAATGTCCAGGCGTTTTTGTTCGATAACTACTGGGAGGACATAGGTACCATACGGGCGTTTTACGAGGCCAATCTTGACCTGGCCTCACCGCTGCCGAAGTTCAATTTCTTTAACGCGGAAGCCCCGATCTATACGCGCAGCCGATATTTACCGCCTTCAAAGCTTCATGGCTGCGATATAGATAATTCAATGGTTTCCGAAGGCTGCATCCTGAACGGAGTTTACGCCCGAAACTCGGTCATCGGGCTCAGGAGTCGGCTCGATCACGGCGTACGGATCGAAGATTCAATAATCATGGGGTCGGATTTTTTTGAATCGATCGAGCAGATCGATGCAAATTTGGCGGGCGGCACACCGCATATAGGGATCGGTGAGAATACCTTGATCCGGAGAGCGATCATTGACAAAGATGTCCGGATCGGCAAGAACGTGCAGCTTTTGAATCTTGAAAGGATAGACCGGATGGATGCTCCGGATGGAAGCTATTTCATCCGTGAGGGGATAATCATTGTGCCAAAAGGTGCAACTATCCCTGACGGGACGCGCTTTTAGTTCTTGCTTTTGGCAACCACATAGCTGTCGCGGGCCCGAACGGCAACATTTGGCCGATCGACCTTGACCTTGATCCGCCGGGTTGTGCCTGCGGCCGCCTCATCTTTCGGGTAATAGCCTATGCTGTAAAACTCCCGCAGCTCGCTCGCAATGCGGGCAAACGCATCGTTCAGATGCCCGAACGTCGGAGCCTGATATATCTGGCCGCCAGTGGACTCGGCCAATTTATCCAAATACACTTCGGCATATCGATACTCTTCGGCCGTTGTGCCCCGTTCGCGCGGGGTACGGATCGGCGGACGCGTCGGCGGCAGCGTCGGATCATCCGGGTTGTCCCGCCCGGTATCTCGCGGATCTCGGTCACGCGGCCGTCTCGTTGGCAGCGGGAACGGGAGACTCGTCGGCAATGTCGTCGGCGTACTTCCGGGCAGTTGTGCGCCCTTATCAGGAACGGGCAGGCCCGGCGGTAATACTACCGGCGGACGATCTTTCATTGCCTGTACGTCGGCATAAGTATCATAGCGGATCGGATAGATCAGTGCGTCCAGCTCCATCGCATCGTGCAGATTTTGCCGGTCATCGGTGCGGCGGCTGGTGGTGTCCACGCCGTCGGTGAACAGGACAATGGCTTTTCGGCCCTGTATCGACCGCATTCGTGAGTTCATTACCAAATCGACCGCTTCGTACAAGCTGGTGCCGGTCGCTATTCGCGTGCTGCGTATCGCCGCATAGATGCGTTGGCGGTCGCTCGTCGCCTCGGTAAGCATGTGTACCTCTTCATCAAATGACACGACCATCACCTTGTCTTCCGGGCGCAACTGATTGATGAAGGAAATAGCGGCGTTCTGGATATCTTCGATCTTGAATGCCGAAGAATAGCTCATGTCCAGCACAAGCGCGACCGTGAAGGGCTGTGCCTCGTTGGTAAAGTAACCGAGTTCCTGTTCGACGCCATCCTCGAAAATACGAAAGTTCTCTTTCTTCAGGCCGCCGATGAAACGATTTTTGCGGTCCAGTACGCGAACCGGAATACTGATCAGGCGGGTGTCGATCGAGATCACATCGCCTCCGTCATCAACAGGTTCGGCGGCTGGCGTCGGCGTCGGGGTGGGGCTGGCTTCTTTCGGCCGCCCATCCTGATTTCGCTTTTCGTTCGATCGGGTGGGCGCAACGCGTCTGGACTGTGCCGAAACGCACGGGACCGCCGCAAGGCCAACTACCGCGATGATCAGTAAGAAAAGAGCCTTCATTGGACGACTTGGAAACTGGCCAAAAGTCGATTATACGATGCTTTAGCGGGTACGAAAAGATGTATGAACCAGGCCGCCGTGGGCGCCAAGAACGCGGCCGGCACCACTAGGTCTCGATACCGACCGCCATTGATATAACAGAAGCGTAAAGTTTATGTCCCGGCGAGGCGGTCGTTGTTCTGCCCGACAATGTAACTATTCTTTGCACGGACAACGACGTTCGGCCGCATTACGCGGACTCTGATCTGTTTTCGTTCCCCGGCCTGGCCGACGTGCTCAGGATAGTAGCCAAGCGAATACTGCCGCCGGAGTTCTTCGGCGATGCCGGAAAAGGCTGCGTCGAGATTGGCGGTCGTGTCCGCCTCGAAATTGCGGCCGCCGCTGTTTTGTGCGAGTGCCTCAAGATATTTGCGGCCCAAATCGTATTCGCTCGAACTCCCGCGGCCTCCACCGCCTCCGCCCATCGTTGGAAGATTGCCGCCAAGCAGTATGCCGATGATGCCGCCTATTCGCGCTTGTCTTCGCGTATTGCCGCGTCCACCGCCGCCCCATCCGCCGCCGTAGTTGTCATTTTGGGTGTTATAGCGGATCGGATAGACAAGTGCGTCGATCTCTTCGACATCGGCGACCGTGCTTTGATACGAAGCATGTCTGGATGTGGTATCAACACCGTCAGAGAACAGGACCACAGCCTTCCTGCCCTGAATTTGGGCGAGTTCACGGTTTATGACCTGATCAACCGCTTCGTAAAGGCCCGTGCCGTCTCCTATTTCAGTACGATAGATGGCATTTCGCAGGATCCGCTTGTCGTTGGTCGGCCGGGTAAGTATCTGGACGTCTTCGTCAAATGCTACGACCATGACCCGGTCACTCGGCCTTAGCTGATCGATAAAGCTGATCGCGGCCTGATGTATCTCGTCGATGCGAAATGCGGTTGACGGGCTGACATCGATCATTAGTACGACCGTGAACGGCTTTTCTACCGATTGAAAAAAATCAACCTTCTGTTCGACGCCATTTTCGAAAATGCGGAAATCCTTTTGCAACAGTCCGCCAACGAACCGGCCGTCGCGGTCGAGGACGGAGACCGGCATCGTTATCAGGTTTGTCTCGACGCGAATAATACCGTCACCGTCGGCCGCCGGCGTAGGTGTCGGGTTCGCGGCCGGACGCCTTATGCCGTCGCCGCCGAGAACGGGCGGGCCGCTACGCCTGTCCGACATAGGGGCCTCACCTTGTATTACTGGTGGGGCAGGCCTTGGCGTAGGAACAACGCGTGGACGCGTGGCCGTGCTGCCTTGTGCAAGAACTGA
>JADLDC010000053.1 GCA_020846885.1 Acidobacteriota bacterium
GATATCCAGCC
This sequence comes from Acidobacteriota bacterium, assembly GCA_020846885.1. Classification (GTDB taxonomy): domain Bacteria; phylum Acidobacteriota; class Blastocatellia; order Pyrinomonadales; family Pyrinomonadaceae; genus OLB17. The sequence continues at coordinate 12 of JADLDC010000053.1, forward strand.
GGGATCACCATATCGGTCAGAATGAACGGATACCGGTTTTTTTGGAAACAGCGCGCGAATAGTGGTTTGTATTAAATGAACGGAAGGAAACCAAGGACAAGTACAGTGGCAAGCATTAACCTGCTCGTCTGACCCGGGATAGGTCTGTTCATTTCTGCTCCTTATAAAAGTAACGGTTGGGCCGCATTCGACGGTGACGAATGCGGCTTTTCTGCGTTTGAACTCTGCGGCCTTTCGTGGCAACTTGATTGCAGTATGCAAAAAGTTCTGACAGCTGCCGAAATGCGCGAGGTGGACCGTTTGACGACGGAAAAATACGGCGTTCCATCGGTCATTCTGATGGAAAACGCGGCCCACGCGGTTGTTAGGACGATCACGGAAAAACTCGGCGGGGGCGTAAATGGAAAGTCGGCGCTTGTGCTTTGCGGCAAGGGAAACAACGGCGGCGATGGGGCGGCGATCGCACGGATACTTTGGCAGATGGGTGCGAAGGTGGATGTGCTTGTTTGGGGGGAAGCACCCACAGGCGAAGGTGACGCCGCCGGAAACTTCGCGATCCTATCACGATTGAAAGGTTATATCGGCTTCGAACAGATCCAGAATAAAGATCAGCTTTCTGAGACGTGGCAAAATTACAGGTCCGAGAAAAAGTTTGACGTCATAGTGGACGCCGTTTTCGGGACCGGGTTGGATCGGCCGCTTACGGACGAATATTTTTCATTTCTCGACATCGCCCGCGATCGCAAGCTCGATTCGCATCGCCCATTGATCGTGGCGGTCGATATTCCGTCCGGGCTCAATGCTGACGGCGGCGAACCTTCGGCCTGCCCGCTGGAGGCAGATGTGACGGTAACATTCACGGCACCGAAGATCGCAACTGTACTGCCGCCTGCGGCCCACGCGTGCGGCGAAGTGGTGGTCGAAGCGATCGGTTCGCCTCCAGAGTTGATCGCCGGAGCGGGTTCGCGGCTTTTTGTTGCCGAGGAGAACGACGTCGCATCGTGGCTATGGAATTCGCGTTTTTCCGATAACTCATATAAAAACAAACGCGGCCACGCCTTGGTCATTGCAGGTTCGGAGAATTATTCCGGTGCGGCCGTGTTGTCCGGCAATGCGGCGATGCGTTCGGGTGCTGGGCTGGTGACGATCGGGACGCCGAGGACATCCAAAGATACTATTACCGCAAGGGTTTTGCCGGAGGTCATGGTGAGGCCGTTGGCGGAAACTGAGAGCGGCTCGGTTTCGGAGGAAGCGATCGCGGAGGCCGAAGCATTGTTAAAGAATGTCGATGCGGTCGCGATCGGCAGCGGGCTTTCGACCAATGAATCGACCGGGCGGTTCGTCAGGCACTTAGTTGAGCATCGACATATGCCGACGATCCTCGACGCGGACGCATTGACGCTGCTTTCACCGTTCGCTGAATGGCTGTCTAAAGCCGGAACTCAAAACGGCGAAGGCCAGAGTTTGATCTTGACTCCGCACGAAGGCGAATTTCTGCGAATGCTTGGGACAAAGGATAAGGAGTTGATCAAAGACCGAGTTGGCGCGGTTCGCGAATTCTCTCAAAAATTCAATGTCATCCTTGTTCTCAAAGGTGAACGGGTGCTGATCGGCGAGCCAGGCGGTAAAGTGGTTATAAATCCGAGCGGTAATTCGGGCCTTGGCAAGGCGGGCAACGGCGACACGCTGACCGGGATCATCGCAGGCTTCGCGGCACAGGCAGCCGCGATGAGAATTGATATGTTCGAGACAGTGGTCGCGGCGGTCTATGCAGCAGGACTGGCGGGCGACATCGCCGAGAAGAAGTTTGGCAAGCGCGTCATGACGGCTTCGGATGTGCGGGAGTGTTTGACTGAAACATTTGAGGCGTTCGGGCATAATTTTTGCGAATAGCGGTCGGCTTTTGTTTAGGCATGGAAGTCACAATATCAAACAGTCCGGACGAAACATTCTTGCTTGGCGGCCGTTTGGGCCGTGAGCTGCGCGGCGGTGACGTCGTGCTGCTGCGCGGCGGGCTTGGGGCGGGAAAGACCTTGCTGGCGAAGGGAATTGTTCAAGCCCTTGGGTTTGATGTCGATGAGGTTACAAGCCCGAGTTTTGCGTTGGTCAATCTTTATAAAACCGCCGAGCACAATATCTATCACATTGACCTGTGGCGGATCGACGAGAAAAGTGATGCCGCGTTCGCGGTCGGGCTGGATGAGATATTGGAAGACCCGGCGGCGATCGTGATAATAGAATGGGCCGAGCGGCTGGGTAATGTGGGCCTGCCTGCACGGGTGATCTCGATCGAGATCGAAGGTGATGGTGATGAGCCGCGACAAATAACGATTGACTTTGCGGAACAAAATATCGCGAACGCCGTCTAAGGTAGGTATGAAAGCGTCGATCGTTCTTCTGTTCGCTTTGCTCGCGGCGGGTTGTTCATTGCAGGAGCCGCTTGCCGACAATGCAAACCTGCCTGCGAAAGAGGATAAGCGCTCCGAGCGGTTGTCGCGGCAGAAGGAAGCGGTCGTCCGGTTCTTTCGCCCGATGGCTGTTCAGGAGGGCGATTGGCTGGACACACAGAAAGAGCCGGGCGAAACATTTGAAGAATACCTTGCCTCAAATCCAACGCTGCCGACGCCTGCGCGACGGACGATCTACATCCAGCCGATCGGGAAGTTTACGGGCGAACAGAAACGCGCGATGGCGTTGACGGCAGAGTATATGAAGGCGTTCTACAACCTGCCGGTCAAGCTGAATGCCGAAATACCCCTTGGCAATGTTCCGCCGGACAAGCAGAGAAAGATCGAATATAAGAACAATCTGCAAATTCGTACGGCATATTTTCTGGACGATCTTCTTCCGAAGCTTCTGCCAAACGACGCGGCGGCACTTATCGCATTTACGAATTACGATCTCTATCCCGGCGATACGTGGTCATTTGTTTTTGGGCAAGCCACGTTCTCGGAACGGGTCGGCGTTTATTCGCTTTACAGGTTGTCGAACATCGCGTTTGGCCGCGACAACGATAAGGACCGGTTATTGACCCGGGCGTTAAAGATCGCAATGCACGAGACCGGGCATATGTTCTCGATGAAGCATTGCACTAAATATGAATGCCTGATGTCCGGGACAAACCATCTTGACGAAACCGACCGGCGGCCGCTTGACGATTGTCCGGAGTGCATGGCAAAGCTCGCTTGGGCGATGCATTATGATCCGGTCGAACGGTACAACGCCCTCGCGGCATTTTGGGAAAAGAACGGCCGGGCGGCAGAGGCGAAAATCTTTCGCGAAAAAGCTAAGGCGGTAAAAGGGGTTGAGGCCGCGTCGTGAAACCGTGAGGTAGGAAAATGAGATTTACCCGCGCGATATTTATCACTATCGCAGCAGCAGTGACGGCCGCTGCGTTCGCTGTTGCCGCCTGGATAGATCCTTCACCGATGACAAAAGCTATATTACCCGAACTGAAAGACCCTGAGATCGTGATACGAAAATCGGCGCGAGTGCTGGAAGTGTACGATGGCGGCCGGTTGGTCCGCAGGTTTAGTACGGTACTTGGATCGTCGCCAGAGCTAGACAAAGAGATCGAAGGCGACGGGCGAACGCCGGAAGGCGAGTTCTATGTGTTTGTCAAAAATCCGAAAAGCCGGTTTCATCTTTCGCTTGGCCTAAGCTATCCGGCGCCGGACGATGCGGAGCGCGGGCTTGCTGACGGACTTATCTCTCGGGAGGAACACGACGCTATTGTGGACGCAGCGAGCGAGAAAAAAATGCCGCCGCAGAAAACTCGGCTTGGCGGCGAGATATACATTCACGGAGGCGGGATAGCGCGCAACTGGACCGCGGGCTGTATCGCGCTTGAAAATGATGAGATGACAGCGTTGTTTGAAGCTATCCCGGTGGGCACGCGCGTAATGATCCTAAAATAGCGGCGCGCACTCGCAATTATCGCTAACCGTCGTGAGCGAATCTCGCTTCGCAGATGTTGTTCACAAGCGTGCCGTGTTCGATCGCGAGCCTTGGGTAGCCGCGTGGTTCAACCTTGAGATCTTGGATCTCCAGTGTTCGCTCGGCTTCCTCGATCGCGGCAACCTCACCCTCGATCTCCATATACAAACCGAATGGTAGTTCGTCTAGTGTTACGACGACGTCCCTGAAATTCCAGGTCTGGCGGCGCTTTTCGTACACGGCGTTCAGCGTGTAGCCGAGGCTTTCGATTATGCGTTCCATTGCGGCGGCGTCGGCGACATCGGTTTCGTGTTCGATCCGCTGTTTGACGCCGGAATCGTGTCCGATGCGTTCTTTGTATGTAAGAATGGCACGGCCGTCGATCTTTCGCAGGCGAAGAACGGCCGCCCGTTTTTTAAGATCGCCGCCGCGATGGAGATAGTTTTCCTCGAACGCCTCCCCCATGAATTCGGCCTTCAGTTCGCGCAAACGCGCCGTCACTTCGCCCCGCCTTTTTTCGTCAAGCCGGTATTTTTTTTCGATCTCAATGCTCATCGGGAAGACTGATCGAGATAATCTTATTTGATAGCCGCGGCCGCCGCAAATCTTGTCAGAACCACCTCGCGTAAGCGGGCGGGCCGCCGGCGGCAGATCTTGTCAGAACCGCCTCGCGTTAGCGGGCGGGCCGCCGGCGGTAGATCTTGTCACTACCGCCTCGCGTAAGCGGGCGGGCCGCCGGCGGTAGATCTTGTCACTACCGCCTCGCGTAAGCGGGCGGGTCGCCGGCGGCAGATCTTGTCAGTACCGCCTCGCGTTAGCGGGCGGGTCGCCGGCGGCAGATCTTTGTCAGAACCACCTCGCGTTAGCGGGTGGGTGCATGTCAGCTGTGAGCGTAAAGAACCCGCCCGCTAACGCGGGGCGGTACTGACAGGGCTTGACTATCGGTCAATCGTAGCTAATACTTGAAAAAAAGGTCAGGTATCCAGTCTGGCCTATTTTTACAACTAATACGAGGAGAAATTATGCCTTATCCGGAAATGATGATCTACGGGATGCGCGACGAATTGGCGCGGCTTGGGATCGAGGAAACAAAAACTACTGAGGCCGTCGAGAACGCGGTCAAGGGCACTGACGGCACACTTATGGTAGTCGTCAACTCTGTGTGCGGATGTGCCGCCGGCGGCGTTCGGCCGGGAATCGCAATGGCGCTTGAACAATCGGCGGTCAAACCTGATCATTCGATCACGGTTTTTGCCGGCGCGGATATCGATGCCACGGAAACGGCGCGTGAATATTTTGCGGGATATTCTCCGTCGTCGCCATCGATCGGATTTTTGAAGAACGGCAAGCTGGTCCGGATGTTCGAACGCCGCGACCTTGAAGGCCGCCCGCCATTCGCGATCGCCGAGACTTTGGCGCAGGCGTTTGCCGAACACTGCTCAAAGGCCGAGACGGCAAATAATTAGCCGCTGCAGAAATGCCAAAAGGCGGAGTTGTCTCGTGACCTGGGACGACTCCGCCTTAGTGCGCCTGGCCGAATTAAGGGGCATGATTCGATCTGAATTTACAGTGCCCTTTGTGCCTTTGTGTTGAAAAGAGGAAACTTAAACACAAAGGCGCAAAGGGAAGACACAAAGGCCGCTAAGAGCTCGAACTTTTGTGCGGCCCAAATAAACATTGCGTTGGCTGTGCCAATGCCGTTAAGATAGAGGTGTCAGGAATTGACGCCCGTTTTTAACTCCCCGCCACGCATCGATGTCGGTCGAACACCAACGAAAACACACGCGCTTCTCGCTTGAGATACCGGCCATGATCTATACAAGACATGGCGAGCGGCAGGAGACGATATTGCAGCAGATCAGTATCGGCGGCTGTTTTACCGGATGGGAAGAGAATATTTTTACCGGCGATGAGTTTAGGATGGAGATCAGGCTGCCGAACGGGAATAGGCTTCCGCTGGCGTGCAAGGCGGTTTACAGGTTTGAAAATACCGGTGTCGGAGTCAGGTTCATTGATATAACGCAGTTCGAGCAATCTCTTATCTCGAAGGTGATATTGGAAACCCTTCGGTCACAGGGTTTGCCGATGGATATCGACCCTTTCATCGCGCCGTTAGCAGTTCCGCCTGGTGTTGAAGGCAGTGCGGTTGTCGATGATGAACGGCAGGCCCGTGAAGAAATGCTGGAAAAGGTAATGTCCGGCGAAGAAATTGTTTAGCCGCCGCTATTGCGAGTTCCGATCCTAGGTCCTGTTTTGCAAGCGGGCTAAAAAAGTTCATCCATTGCCTGCTCCAGCGTTCGCACACCGACGACGCGTATTCCAAGCAGCTTTTCCAACCCTTTCTTATTCGACTCCGGCAAAATGAGCTTTTTGAACCCAAGCGTCTGGGCCTCGCGTGCCCGGGCCTGCGCCTGCAGAACGCCGCGGACCTCGCCGGTCAGGCCAACTTCGCCGAATACGGCGATCGCGGGATCGATCTGCAGGTTGCGGAAACTGGACGCTATCGCCGCGATCACGCCGAGGTCGGCGGCCGGTTCGTCGATTTCAAGGCCGCCCGCGACATTAACAAAAATATCATCACCCGCGAGCTGGAAGCCAAGGCGTTTTTCCAGAACAGCGATCAGCAGTGAGGTCCTGTTGTAATCAAAGCCCTGTGCCATTCGCCGGCCGGATGCCGACTTGACACCGGAAACAAGTGCCTGGACCTCGACCAGCATGGGACGCGTGCCCTCCATACATACCGTAACGACCGAACCACTTGCTCCCTCGGGCCTTTCCTGCAAAAAAAGCTCAGACGGATTGCCGACCGGGACAAGGCCGGAGTTGGTCATCTCAAAAACACCGATCTCATTTGCCGCTCCGAACCGGTTCTTTGTCGCCCGGATGATGCGGTGGTTGTGATGGCGGTCGCCTTCGAAATAAAGGACCGTATCGACGATATGTTCAAGCGTTTTCGGGCCGGCGATCGAGCCTTCTTTGGTCACGTGGCCGGTCAGGAATACCGGCGTCGCCGTTTGTTTTGCGAACACCATCAACTGGCCGGCAACGTCGCGGACTTGCGAGACGCTCCCGGGTGCCGATTCTATCCGTTCGCTGAAAACGGTTTGAATAGAATCGACGATCACAAGATCGGGCCGCACCTTTTCGATCACCGCCAGGATCGACTGAAGATTTGTCTCGGGAAGCAAAAGCAGCTTTTCGGCGGAAAGCCCAAGCCGCTCGCCGCGCATCTTTATCTGGCGCTCCGATTCTTCGCCTGAAACGTAAAGTACGCGCATCCCGTTTTGGCTTAGGCTGTCTGCCATCTGGATAACGATGGTGGATTTGCCGATGCCCGGCGAACCGCCGATCAGCACGAGCGAGCCTGCTACGATACCGCCGCCAAGTACACGATCGAGCTCCTCAATACCTGACGAAGTGCGGGCATCATCCTGTGACTCGATATCCGGAAACGCCACCGCCTCGCTCCTGCTCGCCAGGCCGGCGAAACCGCCGAATATTCCGCCAGCTTGGGGTGTCGGGCGAAATTGTTCTTCAACCGCTGTCCCCGGTGCTCCGCAGTCCGGGCATACACCAAAAAACTTTCGGGCCTGGTGGCCGCAGCTCTGGCAGACGAAAACGGTTGTCGGGTGTTTTGCCATTTAGAAGAAACCGTACCACATTGTGGAGTTTACGGGGAATTCATCGTTTGATTGACGTGCCGTACGAACAAGGCATTTTTGAACGCGGATCAAGTGGAAATGAGCGGATCTTTTCGGGTCTATCCGTCTTGATCCGCTCGATTCGCCTGATCGGCGTTCAAATTGCCTCTATTGAGGAGTCGATCAAAGTTTTCAGACATCCTAAAAGTTCTTGCGGTTTCGTGGTAGAATTTGTACAGAGATGAAGTGGGATGTGCTGATAATCAGGGTTGGGTTTGTCGGGCTTCTTGTCCTGATGGGATATCTGCTGAACCCGTTCGAAAAGACCCATCGGCTTGGGCTGGCCGATGTTGATGACCAGAACGTCCGGCACATACTTTCGGCCTTTCTCGGCCTGATCGTCGGATTGCTTATCATCGGCTTTGAAGTTCGCGTCAGGCGGTCTTCATTAAAGACGCTGATCGGCGCGGCAGTTGGATCAATTCTCGGCATTGCCGGAGCATTCCTGATCGGTGTTCTTATCTCTATCCAAAAAGAAGCGGCGGTTTCGGCGGAGATGCAGACGTTCCTGACGATCTCGCTCGCATTTTTTATGGGCTATGTCGGCCTGATGGTCGGAGCGGCGAAGGGAGAATTTCTTGACCTTTCCGCCCTCGGCGGCATCTTTAGTGACAAGCACGTCAAGCACGATTACAAGATCCTTGATACATCGGTCATTATCGACGGCCGGATCGCGGATGTTTCCGAGACCGGCTTTCTTACCGGCACGCTTATTATTCCGAACTTTATCCTTGCCGAACTCCAGCAGGTCGCGGATTCAGCTGATTCATCAAAACGGCAACGCGGCCGCCGGGGCCTGGATATGCTGCAGCGGCTTCGGAACAACAGCAAACTTGATATTCAGATATTGGAACAGGATTTTCCGGCCGTAAAGGAAGTCGATCTGAAACTGATCGAACTCGGAAAACAGCTTGATGCCGTTATCGTCACGAACGATTTTAACCTGAACAAGGTTTCGCAGCTTCGCGGCGTTTCGGTGCTGAATATCAACGAACTGGCAAATGCCCTGAAGCCGGTCGTTCTGCCGGGTGAGGCGATGCGTGTCTTCGTATTAAAAGAAGGCAAGGAATATAATCAGGGCGTCGCTTATCTGGACGACGGCACGATGGTCGTGGTCGACAACGCACGGCGATTGATCGGGAAAACCGCCGACATTGCCGTGACCAGCGTGCTGCAGACCACCGCGGGGAAGATGATATTTGGACGGCTGTGGGAAGAATCGAGAGACGAGCAGTCGGAAAATAATATGAGCGTGCATGATTCGCGTTCGCTCGGGTTTCGAAAGGCCACCCGCGAGCTGCGGCAGACGACGATCATCGAAGAGGTCGACAGATGATCAACCGCTCTCTCGGTGATCGCCCAACCGATCGGAAATGAACACAGCCATTATCGTCGCCGCCGGCAGCGGACAGCGGTTCAAATCTGAAGTTCCAAAACAATTTCTAGAGATCAACGGAAAGCCTTTGA